>NZ_QKNW01000002.1 GCF_009663395.1 Halosegnis longus
AGGCCCCATCGGCGGCCGTCAACACAATCGTCGCCCGGACATCCCGACTCGGATCAAGCGCCTGTAGCCCAACCGCATAGGCGGCCATCTGCGGTTCGTGGTGGGTCGCTCGCCCCTGGACAAACTCGTCGATTGACTCCTCGCCCCAACGATCAGTCTTGAAATCAACAATATGGTAGGCATCATCGGAGACAAGCAGGCGGTCAATCTCCCCGCGCATCGCCACGCGTGCCCCCGACACGAGCTCCTCTAACTCGGCATCAATGCCAAACTCAGCATGGTGACTCTGGACAGCCGGCGTCACTAACGACTCAAGACCCTGGACCGCCGCGTCCGCATCTGCCATCGCAGCCGTCGCCACCGCAGCGATATCAACGGCCTCGACATCAGCCGCTGTCTCGCCAGCAAGCACTTGCCGGACAATGCGCTCAACGGCCTCCTCCGGCGGCGCCATCTCAACCAGTCGGTGGACAAGCGTGCCGTAGGCAGCTGCCGACACGCCACCAGGAATGTCACGCCCACCGCCAGCCGACTGGCCCGCTCCACGATCATGCTCCGGCACGTGGTCTTCCTCAACCACCCCAATCGTCTGGTCATCAAGCCATGCGAGCGACGCCGTTCCAGCTGCAAGGCCACTACACTGCGATGGCGACAGCTGAATCGTCGGGGTCGCCTCTTGGGTCGGCGGGGGCTCATACCCGGACAGATCAACAGTCGGCTGCGTCTCATTCGATAATTCAACCGACTCCGCGGGTGGCTGCCGAATCGTAATCGTCCCGGTTTCCTGCCCATCTGGCCCGGGATATGGCAGCGTTCGCCTGTATTCTCCGTCCGCCGCTAACGCGTCGAACACTGCAGCTGGGCCGTCACCATCTGCCTCCTCATCGGCTTCGAATAGCGCGGCCTGGACCCAGTCACGCCAGGCCTTCGCATCCGTCGGGCTCGGCTCGGCCATCTCACCGGGATACTCACTGTCAGAGCCAGTCGCATGCCGCCCCGTCAAGACCAGATGATCACGCGCCCGGGTACAGGCAACATACAGTGTGCGCTTCTCTTCGGCTCGCTCTTCATGGCGACGCTGCCGCGCAGCTGTTGCGCGACTCAGCGTCTGCTGGGTCCGGAATCGATCCGACGGTGTCGGCCCCTTCAGGCCGAATACAGGCACCCGTTCATCCTCACCGGTCGGCACCGTCTCGAACTCCGCCTGTTGCGCGCCAAGTCGGGCGCCGCCGGCCTGCGTGAACTTACGATGCATTCCAGGCACGACGACAATCGGGAATTCGTCACCCTTGGCCTCGTGAATCGTCAGTAACTGCACGCTCCCAGCGTCGGTGTCCTCCTCAGCATCAGCGAACGAGACGACATTCGCTTCGGGGTCATGCTCGGCACGCTCCTGCTGGTGTTCCAACTGCCGAATCACGCCCGAGAGACTATGCTGGTCGCCGTCGGCAATCGCATCTACACGATCCCGGAATCGCTCCACATTCACCATCGCCGTTTCGCCACGCTCGTCTGCCCCAATCGCCGCCAGATAGCCAGTTTCGCGAAGCGCCAGCTCAACGACGGCGCCCCATGAGTCTACCTGGCGACCATCGACATCGGGATCCGTGCCAGCTGCCTCGCGCAACATTGTCAGCGTCCGCGCAATCGCGGCCCACTCCTCGCCATCGGCGGCCTGCAGCGCCTGCCACAGCTCCACATCGTCCCCGTCGGCACCGGCTTGATCGTCGCGACCAGCGACAGCCAGCTGGGCAAGGCTATCATCTGGCTGGCCAAACAGTGGCGACCGCAACACCGCATACAAGGCTCGGTTATCGGTCGGATCAGCGATGACGCGTAACAGATTACAGAGTGTCTCGACTTCCGGCGTCTCGAAGAATCCCTGCCCCTTCACCACGGTATGTGGAATCTCCGCTCGTCGAAGCGCCCGCTCATAGGCCGCGAGCTCACTCCGCGACCGGAGCAACACCGCCACATCACCAGGCCGAGCTGAACGGGCGCGTTCAATCGGTTCCGTCTGGGTGGCGGCGAGCTCGGCATACTCCGGATCGTCGGCTGAGACGCTTTCATAGACGGTCGTGTCGCCAGTGAGTAACTCAGCAATGCGGGTCGCAACCACCGACGCCTCAAGCCGGGCGGGCTCATCGCTTCCCTGGGTGAGCATATGCGTCGCCACATCAGGGAGGAGCGTTTCCTGGAGTTTGGCGTCCGTCGGCACCGGAATGTACTCGACAGCCGATGTCACACCATGTGGATTCGTCCGTCCGGCACGCAACGGCTCTGACCGCGCCTCGAAGTCTGCCGGCTTGCCGTCTCGCTCAGCATACCACGGCTCACCGTCACGGGGCCGGCCAACGAAGATCCGCTCGAACAGGCCATTGATTGCTTCTAGTGGCCGTTGGAGTGTCCGGAAATTCGTCGCCAATGGCGGCTGGGCCGTGGAATACCCCGCCGCGTCGTTTGCTGCTTTGAGCGTCGCTTCGCCATCGGCAAACACGCTGACATCGGCGCCGCGGAAGCGGTAGATACTCTGTTTTGCATCACCGACGATGAACAGATTCGTCGCTGTTGGCTCCGCCGGCTCCTCACACGTGAGCTGTTTGATGATGGCCCATTGCTCCGGATTTGTATCCTGGAATTCATCCACCATCACATACGCCTCCTGGGGCGACTCGCCAGACTCACTCATGAATCCAAGCTCGCGGCGTGCAGTCGGCGATATCGAGGCCAAGAAGTGGTTCGTCAGCGCAATCAAATCGCCGTAATCGACGACATTCTCCTCACGCTTTCGCTCGGTATATGCAGTAAATGCCTCTGTCGCCAGTGTCGCAAACGCCTGCACATCCGGGTAGGTGAGTTCGGCTGTCTGGAACGGTTGCTCTGGAATTGCGTCCCACGCGCCTTCCTGTGCATATGCAAAAAGCGACTCAAGGGCGTCAGCATACAGCCCAAGCGACGACTCTGGATACTCGTCAGCAATTCCCCCCTCCGGACGTAACGCTTCGTAGACGGTGCCACTGCTGCTTGAGATGACGGCCGCAAGCACACCAATCGCCATCTCGCGGCGTTCAGCCGTCGACAGTGACGACAGATCAGCCGACGGATCTGCATACTCGCCAAGCGCCCCAGCCACGTTGTTCAGCATCCACGACTCCGTATTGCCGTGTAATTCGGCTTCGGCCTCGGCCGGAAGTGCCTCGAAGGCCGCCACCATCGTCTGCCCGTGTTCGATTACGGCTGGGGTGATGGTTTCCAACCGTGCAAGCGACAAGCCCGAGTCCTCCGTGTCGAAATACTGCGCCGCGACACGATCACGGTAGTCGGCGGCTGACGTACAGGCGTCCATCGTCGAGAGCCACTCATACGTCGTGGCTCGTGGCGTGAACGCCAGAAAATCAGTGAGCATCTCTGCCAGCGTCTCCCGCGGAAACCGCCGTGCCAGTCGTTCAACGGCGTCGGGGGCCTCTGGGTCGCGGAACACTGCCGCAACGGCCGCCTCCTGTAGCGCCGTCGCGTCTCCCTCCTCGGCTACCTCAAACCCGATATCAAGTCCGTCATACGTCATGCCGTAGCGGCCAAGCGGTGTCTCGGCGTCGACAGTCGGTGTGGTCGTCGCGCCGACGGCATGCTCGCTCAAGAGCCGGTGACACAGGCCGTGCAGGGTGTGAATATAGGCGTCGTCAAGCCCATCCGCAACGGCCCGCCATGTTCGAAACTCCGGGCCAGAGTCAGCCGCTGAGAGGCGGCTGAGGATTTCTTCACGGACGCTTTCCACAAGATCATCCGCGGCGCGTTCAGTGAATGTTGTCGTCAGAATCTGTTCGGGAATCGCTTCCGCAGCCGCCAGCCGCGCCGATTCATCGGCTGTTGGCAGGGCGGCGACTCGCTGCTCCAGAATCTGCATATATCGCGCCGTCAGCGTCGTTGTTTTGCCCGTCCCCGCCCCGGCCCGCACACTCACGTTCCGATCAAGCGTCGTTGCAGCCGTCTGTTGTTCCGGCTCCAGTCGCTCCTCGTCAATCATCGCGGGCCTCCAGTCGCATCACCGGGCGCATAGATGATGTGGCGGCAAGGGTGCAAAGAAAGTTCCTGTGGGCACGCTCGGGCGTCGTGGCTTGCCTCACGGTAGGCTACGTCCATGAGGAGTCACTGGCAGGCATGTATGCCGGCGCATCGCCAACTCCGTCACGCCGCGCCTGGCGGTGGTGATGGCGCACATCACAGACATGGGCAAAGTCACAATGGGAACACCCAGCCGTGTCCGCTTCAAGCAGCGTCGGATGGAAGACGCCCGCCGTAAGTGCCTCCCGAATCGCTGCTAACCGCTCGTCAAGCGTCGTCGTGAGAAACTCCGCAAGTGTCTCTCCCTCTGTAGCATCCGCAGCAAACAGCTGATCTGTGCCAGTCGTGTACGGAAGCGCCATGCCAGAGTGGCCACGCCAGCCAGCCACATCCGCCCCAGCCAGTGGCGTCCCGGCATAGCCCGCCGTTGTCGGCGCATCAAGTGTGTAGTATGCCGCGCCGATTGGCGACCAGTCAGCATCGAGCGTGGCATCCAACAAGCGGAGATACACGGGCAGCTGGAAGCTCACACCGCGTCGAATCTCGTCGATACTCGGATACGAGCCCGTCTTGTAATCGACAGCAACAAACTCGGTGCCGTCATCGCCTGGCTGGATATCGACGCGGTCCACCTTTCCCCTGACAGACAATCCCTCAATGAGCTCGACGGGCTCTTGCGACAAGGGTGTCTCAACCGCCCCGTTGCGCACATCAAGCCCAACCGTCGCTTCAAACAATGCTGGCTGTGTCGTCAAGCGGCCGGAATCCCGAACGAGCTCATCACGCAACCGCACGAATACGCCACGATAACCGGGCGGGCCAGCATACGGATTCTCTCGGCTGTTCGGTTCAAGCCCGGCCAGTAGCCGCGTGAGAAACCCATCACTGAATGGCGACTCAAACTGGGCCATTGCTGAGTCTGCACGCTCTGCCATCGCCGCCGCAACCATCGCGTCCGCGACGCCATCACTGGCTTGGAAATCAATCGGCTCACCGGGCTCGTCCTGGAGTCGCTTGCCAACCCGCGCCAGCGTATTGTGAATAAACGTGCCGCCAATCCGGGCATCCGGATCCTGAGCCCGTTCCGTCGGCGGCTCGAATCCCAGCAGCTCACCCATGTAATATCGGAAGCCACACGTCGCAAACGTATCCAATCGCGACGGGCTGATCGGCCCGTCAAGCACCCCAAGCGCCGTCGCAGTCTCCGTCGAGATCCAGCCGTCGTAGGCCGTCGTCTCCGGTCGCTGGCGGGCAGTTGCAAGCGTCACGCCGGCCTGGAGTCGGTCACCAACGGGCGTGTCGGCAAATGGTGGCTGGCTCGCAGCCGACGCAGCCATCTCAACCCCATCCTCCTGTATCGCCGTGTCCGCAAGCGCCCGTCCGACGACCCGTTGGGCATCTAATGCTGTCTGCGGTGGCTGTGCCCCATCACGCTGCTTCGTCGGGGAGACATCAGTACCGATCCGCTTGAGCTCAGCCAGCAAATCCGCAATTACCGTCGGGTCGCCCTCGGCCGTCTGATCAGGGTGCGACAGCGTTATTTCGGTCATCTGGGCACACAGAATCCCAAGGGCATATCGCGCCTGTTGGCGCGTATCTGTTGCTGCGAAGTCCGGGTGGACATCGTTGACAGCTCGAGTAAAAGCGAGTCGAGTCGGCGTTGACGGGAATGCATCAGCCGTGAGCCCAACCACGAATGCGTGTGTCGCTGACTGCAGCAGTGTCTCTCCATATGTGCAGATCTGAACGCCCGATTCCGCGCCCAGTGTCCACTCCACGGTAGTCGTTTCGAGGGCGCGCGGCAGGACATCACTCAATGCCCCATCGCTCTCACTGGTGTCAAGCGTCGCGGCGACACGCTCCAGCGTCCGAACCGCGGCTCGCTCCCGGGTTGTTACCCACGGCTGGCGCGTCTCAACCTCGCGAAGCTGCCAGTCGGCTGTCGAAGACAGGATGCCCAACTGACGACACAGCGTCGCAAGTGTCTCCGATGCGGTCTCTGGAGCCGCTGTGAGTGACGCACAACACTCGATCAGCCAGGCCCGTTCGGCCTGTAGTTGACTAGCTGGCGACTCCTCACCGTCGGAGGACGATGAGTTGGCCTCGGCATCCGCTGTGGTGACAGTCGTCGCGTCCGCAAGGATCTCGGGGAGCGCGTCGAGGCGTGTCTCAGCCGGCAGCATATCTTCATCGACACGGATCGAGCCGGCCAATCCACTCAGGGGCTGGGCTGGTGTCGTCAGTGGGGTGGCGGCCAACTGTCGTACGGTCTCCAAGGTCGCTTCTCCCTCTGCAATCGTCAGACACAACGAGAGCACGGTTCCGAGTTCGGTATCTACCCCCGAGCACGATTGCTCAACTGTCGCCGGAATTCCGTAGCTTCGGCATGTCTCATACAGCGTTCGGCAGGCATCCGGATCACTCGCCGCAATGAGCACCTCTGCTGGGTCGGTTCCGTCCGCTAATGTTGCTCGCACACGGCGTGCGACACCCCGACGCTCATGGGCTGGCGTCGGATACGTGTCCCAACAAATGCCCGTTGTCGCAAGCGATGGGGCAGCCGTCTCCGGCCGATAGCGATACAGGTGGCTAGCAAGGCCCGATGTATCAGTCGCTGATTTGGCGTGGAATCCAAGCTGGCGATACGTGCGCCAGGCGCGACTAGCTCCCTGATCGACACCCGTCAGTGGCGCAGCAAGCGTCGGCTCACTGGCCGCTGTTGACAAAGGCAGTGTGGCAATGACGGTCGTCTCAGTCGCCATGATGGCATCGAGGAGGCGTCGTTCCAATGGTGAGAAGAACGGTTGCGGGCCGATTACAACGGCATCTGTGGATGCAAGGGCCGCCGCAAGAAGTTCGCCATCATCAATCACGCGTTCATATCGCTCAGTTCGAAGCGTTTGCCGGTCGGTCGGATCCGATGCAGCAATCGTTCGCTCCCGATCAAAGGCCGTCGAGAGCTCATGCAATGCCGTCAGAATTGACTCAGGCAACTCAGCCAGGCGTGCGTCAGTTGTAATCGTTGCTGGCTCAGTGAGCCCGGCGAATTCAAGCAACGACAGCAGATCTTCAGCTTGCTGGCAGACACCAGCGCCAGCATGTGGCACGGACGCAGCAAGCGGATGCTCAGCCGGTAGTGAATCAACAGCCCGTTCCACCAATCGCTGTCGCTGTTCGCCTGAAAGTGCATGTTCACGTGTTTCGAAGGCATGCCGCTCTAGTGCCTGATCAACAAGGCGATCGAAGGTTGTCGTCTGCAGTTGGAGTGGTGTTCCATGCTCAAGCCACAACTCGCGCGCAGCGTCGGTCTCATCGCGCGATGGCGTCACATAGAGGACTCGCTCTGGAAGTGGCTCTGCATGTGACGCTGCATCGCCAAAGGCAGCGTCAAGTGCCGTCGCCGGATCAGTGGCGACGTGCAGCGTTGGAGACATAGTTAGTAGGCACCCACGAGCTGTAAGAAGGTTTCCACAACGTGGCAATGCCAGTCGTGGATGTTCGTCTCGGCAATGGTTATTGAAATACGCGGACAGGAAGCCCACCACTGCCGCCTGCAGCACACTCAGTATGTTTGGGGCGGTTGCTCGAGAATCTGGAAGATTTCTGTTGCACGATACTCAGCCGGTCGGCCCTGGCTCTCGACCTCCTCAAGGATTCCTGCCTCGAGTAATGATTGAATTGCTCGGTAGGCAGTCGATCGATCGACATCATACATGTCCGCGACAACAGCCACCGTCACAAACGGAGTGGTAAACAAATCGCAGGCAAGCCGTGCAGCGGTCTTTGCTTGGCCTCCATACTGGTCAGTATACGTCTGTTCCAAAGTGGCAAGTTCACGGGTTCGGACAACGGCTTCCTCGGCTTGCTGTTTAATCCCAGTGAGGAAGAAGTCAAGCCATGCACCCCACTCTCCGTCTGTTCGAACAGCTTCCATTCGCTCGATATATGTTCGCTTGTTCCGGTTGAAGAACTCCGAGAGATAGAGATTTGGCGTGGAGAGATACTCTTGATCGATCAGTTGGAGCGTGATGAGGAGTCGGCCTAGTCGCCCATTGCCATCGCCGTAGGGGTGAATAGTTTCAAACTGATAGTGAAACAAGGCGATATCGATGAGGGTGTGGTAGTTTCCTCCAGTCTGATAGTACGTTAACAGCGATTCCATCAGATCCGGCGTAACGCCGGGTGCAGGCGGGAGATATGCACCAAGATGATTTGGAGTTTGCTTGTATTCGCCAATCGTAGCAGTCTCTACCCGCCTGTCCGGCAGGTCGGTGAGAAGCACCTCATGAAGATCGTGGAGGAGCTGCTCTGTCAGCCCGTCCCTGCTAACTGCTTTGCGTCCTATTTCAATGGCTTGTTCGTAGTTCAGGACCTCCTGCGCATCTTTCGTTTCACTAGCCACTGTGGACGCTGATGCCACCTCAGTATGCGTTTCGTACTGATAGACACTTGTGTAATCGACATTTGCACCCTCAATTTCCGCGGATTCCATCGCCTCCTTTCGAAGCAGACTCGTATACAACAGCGGCGAGAATTCAGCTGCTGCTGTCCCTCCGCTTAATTTACCCAGCCAATACGTTGCGTCGGCAAGCAGTTCATACAGCCTGTCTGGAAGTGTGAGCGGAGGGGATGGAGGCAGCGGATCTGGTCGATAGTACGACTGGTCACCGTACGAGACGAGCCTCCCGGGCGCAGTGTCTGCAAGTGTGAACTCACGCGCCATTGTGCATATAAGATCGATATAGCTGCAGTATTGTGAATCTTCGTGCCGCCATTGCACGGCTCACCGATTTGTAGACATAAACTATGCATTTTGGAGAACCAAATGCAACGTTGGGCGTATAGAAAGCCCCGACACTGCAGACACACCGTTGACTGCATCACGGTGAATGTGAGGAAATCCGGAAACCCGGAAGCGACCCTGCGACCCTCAACATACAGCCGCGCGAAGATGTGTGTATGGCACACCACCACGCTCCACGCGGACCAGACCGGAGTGAGGGCCCACAGCTCGAGCCGGGAATCACACTCCTGCATACAACGGCCGTGCAGTCGCCTGGTTTTGTCCAGCTTGTCTGCAGCTCGCTTGCAGCCGCTGACGATGCATTGTGGATTGATAGCCGCAACACCGCCAACACATATCGCCTCTACGAGACTGTCAGTGACGAGCGACAGCTTTCCGGGTTACAGATTGCCCGAGCCTTCACCGCCTACCAGCATTTCGAGCTATGTCGGCAGCTCTGTCGCCGCGTCACGCCGGACACAACGCTCGTCTGCTTGCCAAACATTGTGAGTCTCTATCAGGACGATGACGTCCCGGCGCATGAACGTGAGCAGCTATTCACGGCCGTCTGTGCCGGGCTGGCTGGGCTCGTGGAGACGTATTCGCTGCGTGTGGTGATCTCCACCCCAGCTGCGAACGAGCTTGTCGACCGGCTCACAGCGCTTGCTGACCGAGAACTCTCCGTTGAGACCACGCCATTTGGGTGTTATTTCGAGGGCGACGACTACGAGACGACGCTGTATCCGACGCAACACGGGTGGCAGACTACCATTCCGTACTGGGTTGAGCTGTTCGGCGTTGTCGACGATACGCAGCTCGTTGAGACGGCCTACAAAACAGAGTTTGCAGGGGTTGCATAGATGGGCCGAACAAATCCGACCTATCGCCGGTTTCTCGATGGGCAGCGCGAACAGTGGAGTGGCTACCGCCGAGCCCTCCGCTATGAGGCGAAACAGGATTTTGATTCGATCTTTGCGTATGCCGAGCGGTATGCCGATGCAGCCGGCTATCTGAATCGGACGGATCCCTCGACCGCGCTGCTTGTCTCGATGCTTATCGGTGTAGAAGCCGAACGGCGCCAGCTCGCTGACCGTGTTGCTGCGCTTGAGGCAGCCTGTGATGATGTCACTCCTGACTGTTGAATTTCGAGAGACTGGCGTCGTGGAGTGGCATACCACCGCGACTGGTGTCCGCACAGTGGCCGCTCCGGAATATACCCCAACGATGTACGTCGGGGGCGACGAAACAGCTCTCACAGAGCTGTCGGCCCGCTTGACCGATGATCCCAAAGTCGTCACGCTGGCTGTCGAAGACCACTACACGTCACTTGGGGCCAGTGACCGCGAGGCAGTCTTGCGGATCGATGCGGCTCGCGAGCGAGATATTCGACAAGTTGCGACTGAGATCCGGCATCACCACGAGCCGACAGCGTTCCAGCCAGCGACGTTTCGGCTCTACAACGTGGATTTCTCGCCACAGTTTCGCTACTGTCTGGAAACAGCGACTGCACCAGTACCGACACGCGACCTTCGAACCCTGCGACTCGAGCTCTCCGAGCCGGCGCGGGCAGCCGATCGTGTCGAGGACCTTGCTATCGATGGCGAGCAGGTGGCTGGCGATGCAGCTACAACACTTCGGGTGCTCGACGAGCGGCTTCGGACGACCGATCCAGATGTGCTATGTTGCTCTACGGCCGCACTTGTCCCCCTCCTCGAGACGGCCGCACACGAGCATGGCCTCGATGACTTTGCACTCGGGCGCCGAGAGGGCTATGAGCAACTCGCTGGAGCAAGCACCTACGAGAGCTACGGGCAAGTAGGCCACTCGCCCGCTCGCTATGCCGTCCCCGGGCGGGCGATCATTGATCGGGCAAATAGTTTCATGTTCGACAAGGGCGGGCTCGCCGGCATTCTCGATCTTGTTGAGCGATCATGGAAACCGATTCAGGAGACGGCATGGGGCTCAATTGGGACGATCTTGACAGCGATTCAGTTACGCGAAGCAACAAGCCGGGATGTGCTGGCACCGTGGAACAAATGGGAGCCAGAGCGATTCAAATCAGTCGATCAGTTACACGATGGCGATCGTGGTGGGTTCATTTTCGCGCCCGATGTAGGACTCCATGAGAATGTCACCGAGGTCGATTTTGGCTCGCTGTATCCGAACATCATGTGCAAGTGGAATATCTCACCGGAGACCATCGACTGTGAGTGCCATGACCGGGCGGGTGTGCCAGGCCTCGAGTATTCACTGTGTGACAGTCGTGGCTTCATTCCGGACGTCTTGCGCCCACTTATCGATGATCGCGCGGCGTACAAAGAGCGGCTTGCAGAAACGAGCGACCCTGATGAGCGTGAACACCTCCAGCAACGAGCGGATGCACTCAAATGGATCTTAGTCTCCTGTTTTGGGTATCAGGGATATCGTAATGCGAAGTTTGGCCGCATCGAGTGTCATGAGGCGATCAATGCAGTGGCGCGTGAACTCATGCTCAATGCGAAAGCCCGCCTCGAGGAGGGTGGTTGGCGCGTGGTACATGGAATTGTGGACTCGCTGTGGGTGACACCGAGGGCGCCCGATCCCGAGCCGATTGGAACCCTCTGTAGCGAGATCTCCACAGCGTGTGGAATCCCGCTTGAGCACGAACACGAGTTTGAGTGGGTTGCCTTCGTTCCAAAGCGTGATTCGGAAGCTGGCGCACTAACGAAATATTTCGGCGCAGTGCGCGATCCAAGCCCCGAAGCTGATGCGTACAAGATTCGTGGGATCGAAACCCGGCAGCGATCAACGCCGGCGTTCATTGCGACTGTGCAAGAGGAGCTGATTGCTCGCTATGCTGATACGCGCCAGCCGGAGGCTGTTGTCGCTGCGCTGCAGACGCATCTGGCTGCGTTGCAGACTGGTGACGTTGCACCTAATGAGCTGGTAGAGACTGCACGCACATCACAACCACTCGAGGCGTACACGCAGGCAACGCTCACGGTCGCAGCGCTGGAGCGTCTGCGCGAGCAGGGACTGTCACGGGCGCCTGGCCAGGATGTCGAGTATATCGTTGTTGCCGATGATGCAACGGGCGCCGCACGCGTTCGGCTCCCGCACGAGTCCCCCAGTACGTACGATATCGACTACTACAGCCAGTCGCTGATTCGAGCAGGCGTGAGTGTGTTGGCGCCATTTGGCTACGATGAGCGAATGCTCCGCCAGGCACTGCGTGAGACGACCGACCAGACACTCGCTGCCTATCAGTGAATCCAGATTGCCCCGGTGAGAGACGTGATGAGCTACCCGGAAACCCGGAAGTGACCCCCTTCCGCTTATGATGGCTGGCGCAGGTAGCATGGAGTAGAGCATGTTGCACAACGCCCGCGTTCTGGACGCTGACTGGGTCCCGAACGACGTGATCCACCGGAACGCGGAGAAGAATCGCCTGCGCAATGCGCTCCAGCCGGTGTTGGATGGCGCCCAGCCACAGGATGTGTTGGTTGAGGGGCCATCGGGTGCAGGCAAGACCTGCTTGGCGCGGTATACAACGGCAAAGCTCGAAGAACAAGCCCTGAACGTGCAAACCCAGTATATCGACTGTTGGAACCACTCCAACCGCTATCGTGTACTGCTCGATCTGCTCGAAGGGATCGGCCCGACGCATGATATTCACCGCAATACGCCACAGGACGAGATGCTGAGTCGGCTTGAGCGGATCGATGACCCGTACGTCGTCATTCTCGATGAAGCCGATCAGCTTGCCGACAAAGATCTGCTCCGGGAGCTATGGTCGATTCCACAGTTGACGGTGATTCTGATTGCTAACCGCGAAGAGGACGTCCTGAATGCACTCGACGAGCGAGTTCGCTCTCGGTTGCGGAGTGCCATGCGCGTCCGCTTCGATCAGTACCATCATGATGAACTCGTGGCGATTCTGCAGGCGCGCGCTGAGGCAGCCCTCACGCCAGAGGCGATCGATGGGCCGCAATTGGATCAGTTAGCCGATGCTGCAGCCGGCAATGCACGGGATGCGATTACATTTCTCCGACAGGCGGCCCAAGAGGCAGAGTGGGACGGCCGTGAAACGATCACGAGTGAACATATCCGCACCGCGATTCCGGCAGCACGCGACAATCTGCGTCAGCGCAGTCTCGACAAGCTGAGCGAGGATCAGCGATTGATCTACGATGTGTTGTTAGAGCATGGGTCACTCATGCCCAAGGAGATTCATGAGCGGTATACCACGCGGGTTGATGATCCAAAGACGAAGCGAACAGTACGGAAGTATCTCCGTAAGCTGGAGCACTACAACCTAATCGAGAGCGAGGGCGAAGGGCCCAGTCGTCGCTATACGCCAGCGACGTAAATTACTCCGAACTCAACCCCCGAGACACTCGCCGTATTCACCTGTAAAATTGGTACCCGGAAACCCGGAAGCCGCCACCTTACGCCTATTGACAGACACTGGCTGGGTAGTAGTATGGCAGCAACCAACAGCGTCGGAGACCACATCCAACGGCTCGCACTGCAGCGGATCCTTGACCACCTGCGCGCGGAGCACGAGCGTGGTCGGAGCTTCTACACACTCACTGAGATTGCCGAAGCGACTGGGCTTGATCCCACGACTGCCGCACAGGCGATGGAAGAACTGGAGGACGGTGGCCCATACACCGTCGAGGCAGTGGACGCAGAGTACAGCGAGATTCAGTGGCACGTATGGGGGTCTCCCTACGAGCTTGATGGCTGGGACTCTGACGTGTGGAATATTGAGGAGTGAAGCACAGCTAAAGACATACCTTCCGAGAACACCTGGTCTAACACATAGTCACACCTCGGTTCTGAGGCCGCCATGGACGAGGCAAGTTGTGGCGGGGCTTCAAACCGGGTGTCCTAACTGATGAGTTACAAGTGCTCGATGGGTGGCAATCGAACAGCCACGATCACCCCTGATGTACCGACTTTGCCCCGAAGGTTCTTGGTAGACGACTAGTACTGACACGCATGGTATCAGTCGAGAAGTGGAATGGGACCGGGAACGATTTCGTGATTGTTCCAGGGACCGCGCCTATCGAAGATGAGGCTCACTTCACGAAACATGTTTGCGACCGCGAGACCGGGCTTGACGACGTACATAGTAGAAAGCGTGGTGCAGACGGTGTGCTGTTTCTTACACTCCATGATGGCACTCCACCACGGGTTGAGATGCACCACGTCCAACCCGATGGCTCAACACCAGCGATGTGCGGCAACGGGGTTCGATGTGCAGCACAGTGGGCGCTGAATCGGACCGAGGCCGAATCCGTCATTGTTGAACCACCAGCTGGCCCACATCCGGCGACGCCAACAGCAGATGGCATCGAGATTGAGATGCAGCAACCACGATTTGCGCCGGCGGCTGTTCCGCTCAATCGACCCACGCCGCTTGTTGCAGAATCCCTCGGCGGATTCGACATTACAGCCGTCTCGACTGGGGTCCCGCATGCCGTTGCGTTTGTAGACGATATTGCTGACTACGACCTCTCAGAAGTTGCGCCACCGATTCGGCATCACGATATCTTTCCAGAGGGTGCGAACGTAACGCTCGCCGAATGGGTCGGTGAGACAGAGCTCATTCAACGAACGTACGAACGTGGTGTTGAAGCCGAGACAGACGCCTGTGGAACGGGAGCCGTTGCGATTGGCGCAGCCGCGGTCCGGACCCAGCGCGTCGCTCCCGGAACAACGCTTTCAATCCAGCCGCCAGGTGGGACGTTGGCTGTGACTGTCGACGAAGAGCAGGTCCTGATGGCCGGCCCCGTAGAACGCGAGTTTGAAACGACACTGGAAGCGACCCGTCGGAGTGTCACTCCCTCTCCGACCGACTGATGGCGGAACAAATTGCGACTGAGCCAACAGTCAGCACAGACACCGTTGCCGTCCAGGTGTTGCCCAGAAAAGCATTTGCTGCCAGTGACTTTCGCGACCCGCTAGACCAGTTCAAAGATGTCGTTATTCTCTCCGACTCGACATTCGCTGAGCTGTTCGATGATGCTCGTCCGACGGGCTATGTAGAACTCTCGACAGGGACCACCTCCACTGTGGCCCCGGCGTTGCGATTTGCTGATGGGTACGATGGCACAGTGAACGGTCGCCCGAAGGCGTATCTCAGAAACAACATCCAACAAGAGCTCGCTGTCGATCGCGCAGATCCGGTTCTTGATGTTCGAGCCATCGACGAACCAGATAGCGGTCCCTTGGAGGTCGTCCGCCTTTCAACGCAGATTGAGAGTACCGAGCCAGAGACGTGTCGGCTCCACCCAGAGCAATTGGCCGCGATGAATCTGGCAGACGGCGATGATATCGAGCTGTACAACCCACAGACAGGGTGGCGACTGAACAAAACCGCGCGAGCAGAGTCACGGCTTGATCCAGACCAAATTTCACTGAGTACTCGGGGACGGAAGTTACTCCAAGCTGAATTCGACGAGCGAGCCGGCGATGACGTCACAACGGTTCTGCATGCCAGGCCGCCAGTCGCCTGTCATGAACCAGAAGACCAGTTCTTGCCGACCGTACGAGCCGCTCTCCGGCGGCTTGTCGATCGCTCGGTCGGCTACCAGGAGACACAGCTGAAGATCAATATCGGACTCAATGCTGATGAAGGCCAAGGCCGTGGACGGGTCAACGAAGATACGATGGATATCCTGGCTGTTGAGGATGGTGACCGGGTCGAGATCTCCGCCAAAGATACTCGCACCGTGACGCGAATTCGAGCGATTGACCCAGAGAGCCACCTCATCAAAACTGACGAGGATATCCATGCATCTGATGTCCGGGACCGAACGATTCTCTTGCCATCGACCGTGCGAGAGGAGATTGACGCTGTCAGCGGAGATACCGTCACCGTCCGTAGGGAAACCCGAAATATCGCAATTCGACAGATTACACCTTCGTTATTCGGCTTTCTGGGCGTGTTTGTTGGCGGAATTCAGACGGTCGATCTCGCGGTGCCGCCAGCCTGGCAGTTGGAGGGCATTATTCTCACGATCATGCTCTCATTTGCCGCAATTTGGCTGACCCTCTGGCCGGAGCGGGAACGCTGTCGGTGACGAGTGTTATGGTGCGGTTTCGCGGGCGAAATACACTGTATCGGTATCCGCGCCGCGATCATTTGGAATTCGATGCACGAGATCGAATCCGAACTGCTCTAAGATTGCAATGTGCGCTTCGTTGTCGTCCCAGGTTTTTGTCGTCACATAGGGTTGGACCCACTCTGTCGGGAGATCAGTGAACAGGTACTCATACAGTGTTGAGGCGATGCCTTGCCCCCGGGAATCGGGCTCTACAGCAACGATTTCCACGTGGTTTGACGGAGTATACCCGTCCAAGAATTTCGACTCAGAGATCTGCTTGAATGATAAGAACCCAACTACCCGGTCATCCTCAACTGCGTAAATGAGCGGACGGGCCAGACATCGGTTGACGTACCCGTCAACATCTGTGTGTCCGCCTTCGGCTGCCGACCGATCCATGTCACTTCGAGAGCCGCCCGTCAGCGGGGGGACGAACTCATCATCAACGGTCTGAATGAGCCGGCGGATATCTGCTGTATGCGTCTCCAGCTGCCCGTCGCTAAATTTTACATTCATATCTCATCTGACCCGCATTCCCTGGGGTCGTACACGCCGTTCGCCCAGCGATTAGCGAATTACCGGCTGATAGTCGCTTAACAATTGTCACTTGGCCTCGGTGGCATCATCGTCGTTCGGGTGTTCTCTGGAACAACGCTCTCCGCTGAGGTAGCGGTGTTCACCGCACCGAGCACGTCCGCGAAGTCTCGCGGTAACTATCGTCCGGGGGACAGAAGCTTTCTCTGTCTCGCTCTGCAATCTGTTTGACAGTGGTTGACGCTATCAGAACGTACGCTGACTACGATACCTTCGCTCGCAGGTGGCACTCAGAGACACTCAGAGACCACGGTGTGGCCCTGGAGACGGCACGAGAGCGGAGTCTCATCAGCGAGCAAGATACGCATCGACTGTGGCAGTTGTTGGGTCTCCTGGACGAAGCTGACGTGTTCATCCAGCTCCCGGAGTGGCTCGTTGACGAGAAAACCGACGACGTGCGGGAACGCCTGGCCACCGCGTTTGTCGGACGTATCTCCCGTGAAACCGAGGAGGCAGTTCTCTTCAAGAACTCGTCGCCGGGTCGTCGTCTCATGCAGATCGCACACAAGATACACTCGCTCGAACACGGCATCGAGAATACTGCAGTCGATAGCGACCGTCGAGAGCGGTTGAATGATATGCTACAGGAAGAGCATCGGCGATTCGAGAAGCGAGACGATGCCCCGTATCTCTCTGACGAGTGGCTTCCGAAGTCTCAGCTTATCAGTATCGTCCAACGGAGAGAGTAGTCGGTACCACGGCCTGTTCACCAAGCCAGTGTGGCGAATCTCGTCGTGAATCGTTCTATACGACGGATTCTCCCGACGTTGTGTATGTCATTCGAAATGCTTCTGAGTGTAAGATTACCGAGAATTTTTGACCGGTTTGTTACGGAGAACTCGTCGAGGAAAGCACTTGGAGTCGTTCCTACGGTGGGTTGCGACCTGCGTTGAGCGGGGCATACGAGTCCGTGTGGTAGGCGACCCGCCAGAGTTTGAGGACCGCACGGGTGATCAACTCTTTGGGAGATTGTGCGATACAGGACGCTTCGACCGCGTCTGGGTCGGAACTCGCATTCGGTGGTGGGTGGTAGTGTGCTAATCCGGAGACATGGATGTAGTCGCCTGCGTGTGGATGCTTTCCCCAACGCAGATTCTCCCCTTCGGTGTCCGTGTAGTGGAATTTGTAGTCATCTCGTGTTGTCCACTGGATGTCGATTCGGGCCTCATCGGCTGCACACAGTCCGTCGTCAAGCACAACTTCGAGCACAGAGGGATGGAGATAGTCGTCGAGTGCAGCTGTTGCGAGCGGTTCCATCTCCTCAACGATGTCACGAATCGTCAGGAGCGCCGGGCGATCCGTCGCTCCCCGGAGCGTATGGGTTTCTGCTTGGGCAAGAGACTCCCGCACCATTCAGGCAGAGACGCTATCGTCAGTCGACCGACGGTCACTATCAACGAACTGCTCAGCGTTGTCGATCGAGAGGGCAGCGTTCGCGAACGCGAGATTCCGTCGAAGGGTTTTCCACTCACGAATCGTTGCTGGATCGATCTCCTCCTGTGGGGATTCGGTCTCGCTGAGGGCCTGGTTCGTCTGGTTGACCGTCAATTCCTCGGGAGAATCAACACCGAATTCGGATCGATACTCGGTGAGCTGCTCGCGCATCTCCTGAATTCGAGTAACGAGTTCATCAGTTGAGACGTGCTCGAGGATGTCGGCAGCCTGTTCGACGACAAGTGATTCAGGGGAGCGCCGATAGAGTGTTCCACCCTGTTCGCCAGGTGTCGTCTCGACAAACCCCTCGTCTGCGAGTGTGTTCAGGTGCTTCCGAGCGGTCTTTGGTGCCGTCCGTGCATCGTCAGCGACGGCAGCAGCTGAGACGGGGCTGTACGTATGCGCAACGACGTGTCGAATGCGCTCATAGGGGGTTGTGTCTGCTTCCCAGTCCTCACCAACCGCGTCGTTAACGTCTGTGAACTCATCTGGTGGGGCTCGGTCGCTCATGTATAGATGCACGTCTTAGAGGAATATAGTGCTTTGGTGAATTCATATGTTCCCCCAGTAGAGAGTACACCGGCTGGATTCCCCCAAGTGAATTCCGGAAATCGGGGGAGAAGTAGCGGAACACAGACAAACGGCCAGAAAGCGCCGATGGATAGGCTTCTGCCGATAGATTCGTTCGAGCCGCGGTGCGGTTATCCAACGCCGCAGGTACGCTGTCCGATACTCTACTGTACAGCGTCAATGACTGCTGCCACGTCCGACTCATCCTCAAGAGAGTCGTCACCAACGAGGTGCAGTCGTTGTCGTGGCCGTCCGACATCCTGTTTAATCTGTGTCGTGGCAATCGCGCCGGCATCCTCAAGCGTGGTCTTGGCGCGCGAGATCGTCGCTTTACTGGAGAGACCACAATCCTCCAGGAGCTTCGAAACCGCATACAGCGAGCAATCGTTGGCTGCCGCCGCCAGCACCGCTCGCTGTTGGTCTGGCGTCTCGCCGGGGGCTTGCAGCGCGGAAATAAAGTCAGTCTGCAGGTCTTCGTCGAACTCCTCGGCCACGCGCTCACGGAACGTCGACAGCGTCCCGCCGGGAAGCCCGTATGGCTCGCCGGCCTCGAATGCCTGTGCGGCGGCCTCGCGTGCTCGCTCGACCGTGGGTGTATCCTCGCTCGTCGTCGCGACGGTCGTCTCAGGCAGTGGCGTCGAGACCGCGACCGCGTCGTCCGTCACCGCGAAACTCGACTCATGTGCTGCGGTCTCCGAAACGCGAACGTCCGCGGTCGCTGCAAGCTCATTGAACAGGAGCCGCCCGAGGTAGTCGCCTCGGAGACGTGTTCTGGCTGTTGGCGACAATACGATGCGCTCCGGGCCTAGTTCCGGCATCTCGCCGGGTGGGTCAGTCGGCGCTGGAGTGCCACACAGGCGTGATGCATACCCGACCGCTTCCCGGGCGCTGGTGAAGACGAGATACTCGGGTGCAGTCAGTGCCGCGAACGTGGGGGCTGAATGCTCGGCTGGGGGTGCACTCATACATCAGTTTAGTGGTGGGATAAAATAAGACCTGTCGCTCTGGAATCTGTTGGCTTCACTGTTCCTCTCGCAGTGCGACGACCGCGTCCGCCCGCTCGACCCGCCGCGGTTCCCCATCGTGCACAACAAACAGATCGTTGCCGACGGTGACGGGCGCACGGTCACCCTCCTCGAAGCCAGCATCGCGGGCGTTCGGGAGCTGTACCTGATACCCGTTCCCCTCCGGCTGGATGCTCGCGAACATGATGCGATAGAGCGACTCGGCGTCACGCGCCAGCGGATCGACCAGTTCGATGCGGTCGCGGCCAGTAAGTTCCGCTCGATTCCCGACCAGTAGCGTGTCGTCGACGGCGACGATGAACACGTCGGCGAGGTCGTGCACGTCGCCGTCGTCGGTCTCACGCACGAGCCCAGCCTCGCGCGCCGGCACGGTCACCTGCAGCGCAAGCCCGCCGCCCGAACGTTTGATACGGTTCGCTGCCATACGTTCGTACACGATACGAACGTGGAAAGAGCTACCGACGACGACTCTCCCGACCGCCCGCTCTCAGAGCTGATCGACGACCGGAGCGACATCGCTGAGTTGCGACCACGCATCAAGGAGCGGGCTCGCGAACTCCGGGCGGCTGGGGACGACGCCCACGTTGAAGACCTCCTCGCGCTGACGCGCAAGAACGATACGGCGTACATCTCCGATGCGGACATGGCGAAAGCGGAGTGGGCAGCCGAGATGTACGAGTACGCGAACGACCACTTCCGCGAGCAGCGCGACGACGGCGAGCTTGACGCCGCCGACATGGACTGGACGCCCGACGGCGACGTGATGATTGCACCGCGGAAACTCCACTACTTCCTCGGCGGCTCGGGGAAAACGACCCGCGACGGCCGCCCCGTTGAGAATAACACGCACTGTTGGGGTGAACTCCGCGAGGGGTTGCGGTGGGCGCAGATTCTCGGCCTCGTCGACGCCGACGCCATCAAAGACAAGCGGAATCCGTCGCCACAGGGACCGGCTATCACCATCGCGAGCGACGGATCGGTCGAGGACGCCTCGCCTGCTCGCGACCGCGGTCCCGCCCGCGTGCTTGACGAGGTCGGGCCGTTCGAAATCGACACTGGCTACCGGAAACCGAACGTACCGACGGAGATTCGCCGGCCCGAACTGCGCCACGAGGATGCCGACGATCTCATTAGTACGGTTGCGGAGGACCTCGTCGACACAGCCTTCCAGCGCGTCCGGTATGACGCGCTCTCCCAGCAGGCCTACTACGTTGAGGTGTGGTGCGAGAAGTCGGGTATCATCCCCCAATCGCTCTCTGCGGAGTACGGGGTCACCCGGCGTCCTGCAGGCGGTGGGGAGATGTCGTATCAAATGTGCCGACAGGCCATCGAGATTGCGGCCGCTCGCGAGCAGGGCCTCGTCATTATCCTACTCACCGACTACGACCCGAAGGGCAGTGATATGCCGAAGTCCGCCGCCCGGAAGCTCGAGGTTGAAGCCGCGTTTCACGACACGGAGGTGCAGCTGCATCACGCGGGCGTCACCCGCGCACAGGTGCAGGAGTACGAGCTCCGAACAACGCCGGCGAACGACCCCAGCGGTGACGCGGCGAATCCGGGCCGGAAGGCGTACGAGGGGCACACGGAGACATTCGAGGCGTACGCCGGACAGGACCCGGTCGAAGTGGATGCCTTTGCCGCCGACTATCCTGGCGAGTTCCGCCAGGCCATTGCCGACTACATCGAGCCGTACTATGACGATGCGCTCGCGACGCGGATTGAGGCGGCGACCGAGGATGCAAAGCAAGAGGCACTCCGACTCGTCCGTCGCCGCCTCAGTGAGGACGAAATCGCGGTTGAGGATGCCGTGGCGGACCTCCAGCGGGCGATTGATGCCTACATCGACCGCATGGCCCCTGGGTTCGAGGCCGCCGAAGCCAGCCTTGAAGCACTTGCTGATGAGGCGCGCGAACAGCGCGAGGAACACAAACTGGACCAGCGTCGTGACGAGCTGAAGGACGCAATCCGCATGGACTTCCGCGATGCACTTGCCGACGTGGAGGTCGACCTACCGGACCCGGACGCCGACGGCCGCGAGGGGCCGCTGCTGGATACGCGACGTGGCTTCTTCGAGCAGGTCGACTGGTACAAGGCGAACGATATTCGCGAGGAGTAGCCCACCGACGCGTCACTGCTGGTTGCTGTCACCGTCTGAGCGGCGCTGCTCGGGTTGTGATATGCTGCCCTGTTGAAATTCACACTCAGTACAGTTGCAGCAAATCTATGCGTGTTTTATCTGGGTACGGGAAACGCTGGAAGCGATGATTCGTCCTGAAGTGTGGCGACGAAGTGCTGTCTCAGCCCCGCTGGTCGTTTTACACAGTTTTTTGATACGTGGCTGTAGTAAATGTGGTATGCGCGATGTACCGATGTACAATCCCACTCATCGGGTCCCCCGATCTCGCAAGCATGGGCCCGACTCCGACCCGTCTGTCCGCTGGAGTCACCAACTTCAAAAGTACGTCCATGAGGTCGCTATCTGGGACAACACGGTGTATGTCGCAGTGAGTGATGAGGTTGTGGCAATCGGTACCGATGGCACCGAACAGTGGTCGTTCCGAACGGACGATGAGGTGTGGTCGTCGCCAGCGGTCGTGGATGGCACCGTCTACGTCGGGAGTGACGACGCCCATGTTTACGCGCTGGATGCTCGCAGTGGCACCGAACAGTGGTCGTTCCGAACGGACGGTGAGGTGCGGTCGTCGCCAGCGGTAGTTGATGATACCGTTTACGTCGGGAGCGGGTACAGCGCGCAGGTGTCGTCGCCTCCTTTCGATAGGGGGACTGTCTACGCGCTGGATGCTGCCAGTGGCACCGAACGGTGGACGTTCCAAACAGCCAATGATCCAGTTTCGGGTGTGAGCTCGTCGCCAGCGGTCGTGGATGGCACCGTCTACGTCGGGAGTGACGACGCCCATGTTTACGCGCTGGATGCTCGCAGTGGCACCGAACAGTGGTCGTTCCAAACAGCCAATGCTCCAAGTTCGGTTGTGAGGTCGTCGCCAGCGGTCGTGGATGGCACCGTCTACATCGGGAGTCGCGACACCCATGTTTACGCGCTGGATGCCCGCAGTGGCACCGAACAGTGGTCGTTCCAAACGGACGGTTGGGTGCGGTCGTCACCTGCGGTGGTTGATGACACTGTCTACGTCGGGAGTGACGACACCCGTGTTTACGCACTGGATGCTCGCGGTGGCACCGAGCAGTGGTCGTTCCGAACGGACGGTGAGGTGCGGTCGTCGCCAGCGGTGGTTGATGATACCGTTTACATCGGGAATGTCGACCGTCATGTCTACGCGCTGGATGCTGCCAGTGGCACCGAACAGTGGTCGTTCCAAACAGACGGTACAACGATCTCACCTGTGGTGGTTGATGGCACTGTCTACGTCGGGAGTTGTGACAGGGTCTACGCCTTAGGGGAAGAGGAGTCAGGAGGGAATACGAAAGTCTACGAACGCTGTTCAGGGTGTGGGGCGGATTTGTCCGACCACGGTGACGTGAACTTCTGCCCAAAGTGCGGGGCTCAGACAGAGACGAGTGCAGACTCCAATTCATAAGTATACGACCCGTGGGTGTTTGATACCAGTCTCAGTCGCAGAGCCTAGTGACTCACTCAATGATTCGGTCAGCAGCGGGATGCTGTACAGATGATCGAATCGCTGCATGTGCGCCCTACATCTTGCACGGCTTCCAGAACGTGTACTGGATCTGGTAAGACTCACAGCGGTATCTACAGGCGGAGCAGGCCGAGTGCCTCGGGGCTTGACCCCGAGGCGGTTCACGCACTTCGAGTAGCACAGCTGATTCGGTAGATCAGAGATGGAATGAACGTGGTCGCAGTGCTGCATTGATCCTCTGTATACCGCACGTAGTCTGTACCAAATTCGAAGAATTCTATTGAAGCTAAACATCCTACTCACTGCGTAACCCCCCGTGATTGTGTCCCGGTTACTACCCCACAGCGTGTAGGCGTTCACCGCGGCGAACGGATTCTACCTCAGTCTCTCTCCAGTTGAAATGGCGTTAGTAGATACGCGCGTATCCACCGCGCTCGCCAGCACCCTCGAACCCAGGCGGCAACTCGCGTCCAACCCTCACGTCCAGCAGGATGTGCTGTGCGGCCCGTGTGGCTGTTTGTGGTTGCCGGGTAGGTCTCCATCACACTCTGGGGCAACTGACCCACACGGTACCCGCTCGTGGCTGCTGTCTCGTCTCACTCGATATGCCCCGTCCTGTGCGTTGAGGCTATGGCGAGCCGGCCATCAACATCCTGCAGGTCGTGGTGACTCGCTGCGGCGAGTTCGTCGATTGTATCCTCAACCTCCGGACGCCGGAACCGGTCGCCAGAGACTTCCTCGACGACTTCGGACCGAGCGACACCGTAGCCGGAGTCGCGCTGGTGTTCGTCGACGTAGTCCACAACCACATCGCCGATATCGGTCGCATCGGCGTCGACTGTGATATCCTCGCGCTCGTGTAGTTTCGTCGCGCGGAGATATGTCGAGAGGACCGACTCCTTCTGCTTCTGGAACGCTTTGTACGTTCCCGAGATGGTGAGGCGGTCGCCCTCTTCGACCGTATCGCAGTCGTCGCCTCGGAGAAACACGATGAGCCTCGGTGGGTCTTCGAGCGTCGAGTTTGGTGGCTTCGTGAGTATCTTCTGATGGTCGATCAGGTCAGATTCGGAGAGCTTGAACCGGAGGACGGGGTTGCCACAGTCTTCACACCGCTCCGGTTTCTGCATCTCTCCGGGCTGTTGTCGTCGTTGATTGATGTAGTAACACGATGTGCATTCGAAAGCTGCATTATGACAGAATGGCTCGACTGGCCCAGCCTCGACGACAGCTGCGTCGACGGAAATCGTGGAGTTGAGGTCGGCCGCTCGCTGCTTCCCGACGCGAATCACGTCGCCCGGGTCGTCGCTCATTGGTCACCCTCGTAGAGCGCGACGTTGATGCGGTCCCATGGCAGTTCAACTACTTTCTCGCCGACAATCGAGAGGTCGTACTCGTCGTTATCGGTTCGTTTGTAACACGGCTCCAGATTCTTCGGCGATCCGTCGTCGTGAACACCGATATGGTTCTTCAGTGACCCTCGTTTGTAGTCTGGGTGAGGGGCCGCCCAGTCGGATTGCGTCCGCACTGGCCCCTCCTCGTCGAGAATTTCACACGCAGTGACCAGTTTCTCCCGCACGTCGCGGTCCTTATCGAGCCAGTCGCGAATCTGGCGTGGCACCTCGAAGTCCTTCGCGACCTCCTCGACGGTCGGGAGGTCCTCGGGATTGAACGTCACCTCCTCTTGCCCGCGCTCGGCCTCCGTTGACTGCAGCATCAGGTCGGTTTCGAGCGGATACGGCCGACGGTCTTTGAGTGCGCTCCGGACGAGCGCCTCGTTCCCGGCCACATCCTCGGCCGTCGTCCCGTCGGGGAAGTGTGCATCTGTCAGATACCACTGCGAGTAGTAGTCGCCCACCGACGGCTCCTCGTCTGCCGGGTCGTGCACGGTCCGTTCGGGGACATGAACCCACCAGTTGCAGTGGCGGTCGCCGCCGTCGACCCACGGGTCGTGCCGGTTGTCGTTATCGGGGTCGGGCCGGACCTCGGCCCCGAACGCGAGTCCGTAGCGGTCCAGCCAGAACTCGTCTTTCAGCGAGAGGGCACAGGGGGACCCGCGTAACTCCACCGGGTAGTACTTCTGGCCGCCGGCGACGACCATCCCCCAACCAATCGAAAACTGGTTCAGCTGTCGCCGCTCCTCGTCAGTGAAGTTGTGCGAGCGGTCCAGCGTCTCAATCCCCTCCTCGTTCTGCCGGAGGAGTACCTTCGTCGCGAAATTCTGCCGAATCGACTTCTCCACGTCGTTCAGCTTCTGCGTGCTCGCGAGCATCATGATACCGCGCGAGCCGCCGCGTGAGCCGATGCGGAAGAGCGTCTGTTTCAGGGCACGAATCGCTTTGGTCTGCCCGCCGCCAAACCCGTGCTTCGACGGCGCGAGATCCTTCAGTTCACGAATTTCCAGGCAGGCACGCGGGAGTCGTGCGTTCTCCTCACGTGCTTCCCAAATCAACTCCAGCCAGAGGTTGATGATGTAGTACTTCAGCGGCTCTTGGCCCCGCCCGAGGAACGACGTACAGAGAACCGTCGCCGTCTCCTGGTCGGCGATAACCTCGGCCATATCGATGTTCGTCGCGGCCGCTGGTGAGGTGATGAGGCCGTCGCCGGCGAGCCGAGCCAGTTGGTTCGCGGCGTCGGTGAGCACGTCCGAGGCCGGCATCTTGTACTCCGCCGTTTTCGTCACCGTTGAGCCGCCCTCGCGCTCGCCGACGGTTTCCGTCCAGGTCACCTCGGCAGGCGTTTCGCGAGCATAGAGATTTAGCTTGAAGATGAGTTCGGCCACGTCACCACCGTTGGCGAGCGTCTCGTCGAGTGCCTGCTCGATGCGGTGGACCACGTCACCCTCGCGCTTGTTCACACCGGCAAAGTTCAGAATCATCTCCGGCGTCAACTGGTCGATGCCGATGGTGAACTGTGTGAAGTTCGCCGGGAGTCGGTCGGGGACGGAGTCTTCCATCCGCGGGACCAGCACCTCAGCGTCGAAGCCGCGCGGCACCTGGTCGAGCCGGTCGAGATTCTGCTGGATGACTTCCTCGTCGGTTGGAATCGGGAGCATCGGGGTCTCCATCCGGCCATCATCGAAAATCGAGAAATAGGAATAGCCATGCTCTTCCCAGAGATTCATCCCAATCGAGGTGAGCGTTGAGTCCTTGCCAGACCGCGGGAGCGCACAGGCGAGGATATGGTCACACGAGTCGTGTGGGATTTCGACCTTCCGCGCGTCTAGATCGTCGGAGTTCTCAGCGGAGAGTCGCCGCCGACCGACAGGCGTCGGATTCTCCTCCTCGTCGAGCGACCCGAGGTGGCCGAGATTCTCGACAACTAACGGCGTCCAGTTCGACGGGTCGTGAATCGAGTTCTCGTACCCGAGCGCCTGCGCGACCGCCGAGAGCGTTGCTGCCTCCTCTTCGGCGTCGGGGAAGCGCCCCTGCGACCGCGCCCGGTCATGTGCTTGGTACGTCGCCCGGTATCTCGCGGCCATCTCGACGGTTATCTCTTCACCGAGATTCTCGGCCAGCGCTGCGGGCGACTGCAGCATCTGCTCGAGATCGGCGTCATTCTCCAGCACCGACCGAATGTGCGTCATGATTTCCGACGCCCGCCGCTCTTCGCGACTTCCAATCGCGGACCGTGCCTGCTTGAGCAAGCCGCGTACATAGCCTTCCGTCTGGAGCGTATCCTCGCGGGCGGCTCGCTCGCGCTGTGCCTCGATGACGCCACGGACGGCATCCGATATCTCGGCATCGTCCTGTGACTGAATCTGCTGGTATTTCCGTTCAAACGCGTCGCTATCGTGGGTCTGTGATTCTGACATGAATGCGAATCTGATTAGCTCGGTGTGGTCGTCCAACTGTCCGCGTCGATATGCGATGAGACGGCGGGGTCCCACGACGCCGAGAGGTCGGGCCGCTCGGGAAGCGGATACGTCGCCTCGGCATCGGGGTCGAAGTCGCCGTGGAACTGCGCGCGAATCTCCGCGGTTGACTCGGGCAAGCCCATCTCGCGGAGATACACAACGGTCACGTCGCGCATCTCACCGTCGCTCGACTGCACCGGCACGTCGATTTCCCAGAGTGCCGGCCCGAGCAGGTCGAGATAACACTCGCCGATGAGCTCCGGATCGTAGCGACCGTCGGGTGCTCGCGATGCCACGCGCTCGGCGAGTTGGTACTTCGGTACCATCGCCGGCGGGTGGTCGTTCTCGCGCACCTCGTCGAGAATTTCATCATACACTGCGCCCCGCGAGTACTCACTGTCGTTCCACTCGATGAGTTCCGGGAACGGCAGCATCTCGGCGGCATCCGTGGCCCACTGCTCCTGCTGTGCGGGCCATACATCCTCACCGTGGATGAGCTGATACCACCGTTTGGCTGTCGTGCGGGCAAGCCGGTGTTTGTCGTGGTCGAACAGCACCCGTCCACCGACGAAGACGACGTAGGCGTCGCGCCCGCCGTCCACGTCCTCGATGGGTTTTGCGAGCGCCATCGAATCGCTCCAGGTCGACGTGTCGCTGTCAGCGCGCGCACTTCGGACCGCACGCCGCTCTTGCCAGCGCCGGCCACCGTAGTAGCCTGTCCCAACGACAAGACCCATCGCCCCGAGGAGAACGTAGCCAACTGGGGAGAGCGTCACCGTCTCCAGTGCCACAATGCCGAGGAACATGATGAAGCCCGCTGGCAGGAGAAGCTGGTAGGCGATATTCCCGAGGGAGGCGGTCGCGGCGACCTGCTTGCGGAACGCCCGTAGCGTCTCGGCCAGTTGCGCCGTCGCGCTTTGCTGACCCCCGGCTGCGTGGTCGTCCTGCAGCGCCGTCTCGTCGGTCGTATCCAGCGACTCCTCAGTACTCGCCGCGCGCTCGTGAGCCTCCACCAGCATGGCCGTGCGGACGCCCGCCCGCGTGCCTGCCTGGAGTACCGCGGTCGCCATCTGGTTTGAGATGCAGTACTCGATGACGTTGTCCTCACGCGCGGCATCGAGCAGGCCGTGGTATTCCAGCACCAGTCGGTCGTGGCGCGCGGCCAGTCGCTCGCGGTCGGTGTCTGTGTCTTCATCGTCGACGGGCAGGCCGGCAAGGTCCGAGGCTCGGTCCTCGTAGGCACTTTGCAGCCGTTCAATATCGGCCTGCATCGCCGTGAGCTTCCGGTCAACAAACGCAGCCAGCGACTCGTCGGTGTCGCTGCTGGCTCCGGCATCGGTATCTACAGACTCTGTCTTCTCGGGACACGCCGGCAACGCACCGGAAACTGGATCGGCGAGTTCGCCGCCCTCTGTGGGCGTAGCCTCTTCGCCGGGTGCTTCATCGACGGCGTCGCCGTTGAACGCCCGCATCAGCTTGGCGCGCAACTGCTGTTCGCTGTGGTCCGTCGAGCCGTAGAGACCGACTGCCGCCGCCGTTGAGCGAACCTCGGCGGCGTACCGTTTGACAGCCTGCTTCGAGACGTTCGTCTCGGCGGCGGTCTTTGCGGCCATCCGGTCGCGCTGCCAGCGCAGCATCATCGCCGCCGCGATAAGCCCGAGCACACCGTACAGATACGTCGAGGAGCCGTACTTCACGAGCGTCCGAAGAATCGGCCCACTCTCCGTCGTCAGTGGGAGCGACAACCGGACGAGCAGGAACAGCACCCCGATGACGGCCATGAAGAACATGACCACGGCGAGCGCGAGGAGTCGGAGCCCAGCCGTCTCACGACTCCCGACGATGCGCATGAACGCGCGAGCAGCGTACTCGCGCAGTGGCGTGCCCGCACGACGTGGGAGGCGACCGCGCACAGCCGCGAGTGGCTGGTAGTCAGACCACCAGACGCCTGCACTCGCGAGGAAGAGGCCGACAACCGCCGCGATGAGCAAGAGCGACACCATCAGTCGTCACCTCGTGCAGCCGTCGTGTAGCGGTCCTCGTCGGCGCGGCCACTCTCCAGCCGGCCGGTCCCGGACTGCAGATGGTCGAGAGCCGTCGACACGCGCTGGTACGGCTCGCGATACTTCGGCAGGCCATGCTTTTCCGCGAGTCGCTGGAGGACGTACTTTGACTCGGCGAGGAAGCGCCGGGCACTGCCGAGATGCTGGTCGCGAATGATGGGTTCAATCCACGTCTCTTCAAGCGGCTCGCCGTTCTGCAGTGCCCGCTCAATCTCTGCGATACCCTCATGCGTGCGAACGAGTGGCCCGAGTTCGTTGCCCTCCTCATCGGTCACCACGTCGCCGGTGTGGTCACGAACCGGGTCGACATCGTCCGCGGATGGGTCGAGCCGGAGCAGGCGGCCGTCACCGTCGACGGCGGGTTTACCAGCCGCCAGTAGCTCCCCGAGTTGGCTCTCGGTCGCAACGCCCAGCTGCTCGCGATAATGAACCGCGCCGGTCCCGATCTTGTCCACGTCTTCCAGCCGCGACTCGGCGGCCTGCTCTTCATCGCGCCGATAGCGTTGCACGAGTTGGCTCCGACGGAGTTGGCTCAGTTGACTCTCGGCGAGCGACCGGAGTTTCCGCCCGTGCTTACTCAGGAGGCGTCGCGAGAGCAGAATCAGCCCGACGGCAGTCAGGAACAGCAACAGGCCGGTACTCAGATAGAGGATGAACAAGTTCTGAATCCGGGTGAGGTCGCCGGCGAGGAAGTTATCGAAGACGCTCGCACGCTGCTGGAGATTCTCCTGCCAGTTGCGAATGCCAGCGAGCGAGCCCTCGTAGCCAGCGTCCTCGGCTTGGTCCTGCAGGTCCTCGATGAGGCCCTGCCCGTTCGCGACCGACGGCGGCACGGTCGTCGTCCCGGTGCCGCTCACGTAGAGGTCAATCGTGCGCGTTGAGTCGTCGGCGAAGAACAGCTCCAGTGAGTAGTATGATTCCGAGTCGGGCGACGCCTCGGGTTGCCACTCCAACTGAATGGTCTGGTCGCCATCGAGGATGCGCGCCTCCCCACCCGGCTGGGTGATGCGAACCGCCTCGACGGGAATGGTCGTCGCGAAGCCAGCGCTCCGGCCGGTGATGTTGTAGGCGCTCCCCGCCTCGCCGGTGGTTATCGACGAGTACTGCTCGCCGAAATCCAGTGGCGCAAGCCGCACCTGCTCGGCGAGTGAGGGTGTGGCCGTGCCGTTCTCATCGTCTGGGGTTGGCGTACCGCCGTCGTCGTCCTCCTGGAGCGCGGGCGCCACAGACGTGTCGGCCGCTGTTGCACCACCGGCGGCGGTCGCCGGCACCGCGAGGAGCACGACAAGAAACACCACAAGCAGTCGTTTCATCGACGGTCCTCCCCGCTCTCGGCGTCAAACGGCGGCTGGTCCCGGGACTGATGTCCCTGTGATTCGATTTGCTCGAGTATCTGGTTGGTCGTCATATTGCCGTTGATGTAGGGTTGAATCTCTTCGATATGGTCCGTCACGTAGTTCCAGGCGTCCTCGCGAGCGAGGCTCAGCTCTTCTTCCTTCTTCCGGAGCTCCTCGGACATGGAGCCAATCCGTACCTGCAGTTCCCGCGTCCGGTCGCGAAGGTTGCGGTTGTCCGTCCGCAATTGCTCGCGCTCTTTGGCCGACATCGTCGCCGGCGGGAGCCAGATGTAGTCCGGCTCTGTCTCGGGGGTCAGTGACTTCACACGCCCCTTCGTCCGGAAGTGCCAGACGTTCGGTTTTACCTCGGTCGCCCACGGCGGAATCTCGTAGCCAATCTTGTCCGAGACCGGCCGCGTCAGGTCGGAATCATCCCGGAGCGCGCGGTCGTCGGCGATGCGCTTTGCCGACCGAGCGACCCCAAGCGTTCGCGTGTTCGAATACTCGTAGGCGACCATCGACGAGCCATCGACTTCGGGGTCGTCCCGATCCGACCGCGCATCCGGCGCGTTCGAGATATCGCGACCGTCAATAGGCACGGTAATCTCCTGCTCGTCACGCCCACTCTCGGGGTCGGCTTCCACCGTCGCGACGAGTTCGCCTTCGTTCGCCGAGCGCCGGCGCTCGAACCCGATTGCGACCGGAAGGGAGACCGCCACGACCGTGCCGACCTGCACGACAGGGTTGGCGAGTATGCCCGACGGCCCGCCGCTCTGGAGGAACGAGAAGCCCTCGTAGCCGACGACACAGAGTGCGACGAGCAACGCCCCGAGGGTGATTTTGCCCTCGGTAGGCAGCGAGCCGAGGCGTGTCCCAAGCCCGACCGAGTCGTCCTGCACGGCCTGCTGGCGCGCCTCACTCGTCTCCTCGATGCCGCCCGACGCACTCGCCTGCGATTGGCCGAGGCGATAGATGATGGCGACGACGGCGAGCGCAATGACGAGCGCAAGCACCACGAGGACGGGCGTCGAGACGTTGCCCAGCAACGGAACGGACGCCATCAGTCGGCCCCCGCGTCGGCAACCGACGCTGTCCCATCGTCAAGCTCGGGGTCGTCCCCGTCGCGTGGTTCAAACAGGCCGACCTCGGGGTCGCCCCGAATCACGTCTGCACCCTCGAACGCGCCAGGGGAGATGTCGAACTCCATCGCGCTCGTGATGCTTTGCTCAATCTCCGACTCCGCGTCATGGAAGATGAGCCGGTCCTCGACGACCATCAGCAGAATCTGGCCGCGCTTCACCAGCGGTTCGTATGCCGTACTAACGCGCTCGACGGCGTCTTCGAGGATGTGACACTGGTTGTCGGCGGCGAGTCGGCGGAGCCGCTGTCGCCGGCGGACGGGGTCTTCGATATGCTCCATAATCTGTTGGAGCTGCCGTTCCGTGCCGTAGTCGGCGAACACGGGACAGGCCGCCCCCGCCTCGTAGTGCGGACAGCCTTCGCAGTCGTCGGGAAACTCATCCCGACCGTCCGTCGTCCCCGGCGTGCGGTACATCGCGTTCCCCCGCGTCAGTTCGGCCGTGCGCTTGGAGATGTGCTCGCGAGCGCTGGCGGCCGGGAGTTCGCGCGCGATGACGAGCCACTCGGTCACACCCTTGAGCAGTGCTTGCTCGTGCCCGAGATTATCCCGGTGCATCGAGAGTTTCTGTCTGAGTTCGGCGGCATCCTGCTGGAGGATATCGGCCTCGTCAGTGTCGTCGCTAATCGGATTGTGTCTCATGTGTTGAATCAGGTGCAGACTCGGGGTCTGCGAAGCCGCGGTCGATTGCGATGCGATGCAGTTCGTCGGTGGCCTCAGGACAGAGGTCGCCGTCCGGGGCGGCCACCTCAGCCCCGTCGGCGACATCAGCGACTAACCCGTCTGGTGGGCCGTCGACGGCGATGGGATACTCGTCGACGGCCTCGACGGGCAGGAGCAACAGACCGCCACCCTCGGTCGGCTGCGCGATGACTCGGCCACCATCGGACAGCGCCCGCGGGAACGCGGAGTCGTCGACAAAGCCCGCCCGGAGGTACGCCTGCAGCCCAGCGCCGTTGGAGATGATATCCAACACCGAGTAATCAGTCATGGCGTGAGCCCTCCGTTATCGTTGTACTATGATTATAACGCGGCCAGCTGGCGAAAAGACGATACGGAACGGCCATCAGCCGTTCACCATCTGTCGCCAGTCGTCTTTCGCGTCGCCGATGCGTGTCGTTGCGATAGCTGCCCCGAGGATGACCATGATGAACGCGACCGACCGCGCCCACCCGCCCAAGAACAAGAGCCCGCCGAAGATGGCGACGTACGCGATGCCACCGAGCGCCTGCGTCACGTTCGACAGGAGGCCGATGCCGTCGCCGAACGATTTGCCGATCCAGCGCCCGGCGAGGACGCCGACGACGAGGAGCACCGCGCCGATGACGAGCGTTTGCCCAGCGGCCATCAGTCCCGCCCCCGGTCGTTGCCGTCAGACCCGACCAAGTCGCGGACGCGGTCTTCGGTTCGGCGACCTTTCGCGCCCATCTCTCGATTCAAGATAAGGTCCCACGCGAGGGAACTCCCGAGCAGTACTGCGACAACCAGCGCCGCGAGCACAGCCGCCAGGACGAACCCGCCGCCGGCGACGAGCGCCGGCAACAGGAGCGCCGTGGCGAGCACGGCCGCGGCGATGATGAGGATTCGTGAAACCATTAGTTGAGCCTCCGTCTCCGAATCATGACCGGCAGGACCGTCCCGCCGAATAGTGAGAAGTCGCCCAGCATGTCGAGCCCGGAGAGGTAGCTCTTCAGCTGGTAGTCGATGTTCGCTCGGAACCCGGGATTCGCGTAGAACTTCACGACCGCGTCCTCGCGTGCCGCTTCCGAGAAGTGGAACGCGACGGCCGTGCCGTTCTGCGTCTCACTGTAGTAGACCGGGTCGGACGCATCCTGGCCCGCATCGCGCCACGAGCTGTAGCCGTCGACGCTCGGGGCTTTCGCAAGCGCACGCCAGTCGTCGATAGACTGGCCGTTCGTCGCGTTCTCCAGCGGGACAACCACACGGGCCGACCCGTCGGCGGCAATCTCGTAGGTGTGCTTCTCGACACTGCTACTGCTGAAGTCGGGGAGGACCTCCTCCCACGCGCTCTTCGACTGCTCGGCGCGTTCCGTCACCCATGACATCGAGAAGATGCGGGCTTGGTTCGGGCTGAACGAGGCCGTCGTCTCGGGTGGCAGGGTGAACGCGATTTTCGTGTACGTCCGGTCGGCCTCAAAGTCGTGCGTGGCATCCCACGTCGCCTCGATATCCGCGTTGTCGGCAGACACCGTGCCCGGCAACTCTGCCGGCGGAACTGCTTCCTCGTCGGCCTTCACGACCAGTCGCACGCAGTAGCCGTTCGGATTCTCGCCCGTAATCCGGTAGAACGAGTTGGCCGTGCCGACCGTCACGCGTGTATTCTGGGTCGTCGTCTCGACGGTCGTCCCGTTCGCGAGGGTGTCAATCTTCGCCGCGTCAGTCATGAGCGCGTCGTGCGTCACAACTGTCTGGCAGTCGGATTGCTGGCTTGTGCCCGCTGCTGGGCCGACAGTGACGGCCATGCCCACGAGCATAAGCGCACAAGCGAGTACGAGGAGTCGTCTCATCGACGCACCCTCCCGACCAGTCGGCCGAGGCTTGTCCGCACGGCGCTGCCGAACTGGCGCGTGCCGTCGACGAGTCGCTGGCCGAAGGCGTTGGTCCGGCGTCGCCACCGGTCGCCGGCGTCGCCGTCCCAGTAGTCAGCGGCCCAGTCGCGGAACCGCTGGTACGGGAGCACGATGCGAATGAGCATCCCAGCGGCGATGGACGCCAGCACCGCGGCGAGAATGCCACTCACCGTCGCCGAGGCGACGATGAGCGCCAACGTGCCGGCGAGAAAGACGCCCCGAGCGAGCCAGCGGAACGCCGACACTTCCGCGTCCGCGACCGCTCGGCGTACGTCATCCTGTGACGGGGGATCGTAGTCGAGGAGGCTCATCTGTCACCTCGCAGGTAGCGGTATGGCCAGCGGACGGGGATAGTCACGACGAGCGCGACCGTCACGAACAGCGTCGCGAGGGCGTACGTGGCTGCCCACACGGTATTTCCACCCGCGTAGCCGACACGCCGGGCGTAGGACGTGTCACCGTCCATGAGGCAGTCGCCGGCGTCACTGAGGCGGTCACCAGCCCGTCGCCAGTACGTCTCCGGCAACGATTCGTGGCGTCGTTTTTGGGCGTCGCGATGGCCCCGGGAGTCGCCGGACCACCCGCCCTTACTGTGCGTCATCCGTGCCCTCCGCGGCCAGTGCAGCCGCTCAGGGGTAGTCGAGTACTGTGTGTCATACTGAATCAGCCTCGAACCGTCTGCAGGCCGAACCGGCCCAACCCGATCAAGAAGGTAATCGTGAACAGGACGACGAGAATGAGCGTCGCACCAAAGCTGAACAGCGCCGACACGTAGGCGGCCCCCATCCCGAGCAGCGAGAAGACCATCTGGTCGCGTGGCTCACCGAACAGCACCGCCCGAAGCCCCTCCTGTGCGAACTGGACAGGGTCGTCCTGCAGTGTCGCGTTGACCATTATTCTCTCACCCCGTCGGGCAGGTCGATGGAGTCGCTGTAGGCCTGCATCCGCGAGAGTAGTGCCATGTCAACGTCGCGGTTCTCGGCGACGTACTCCGTCGCGAAGTAGTCGAGTTCACTCGCCGCATCCTCGGCGGCGAACTCCTCGATGGTGAGCGTCCCGTCGACGTCGCGGGTGGTGTCGTTCACCATCCGGAGATTCGTGAACTCGCCGTTGCTCTCGTCGGCAAGCAGGTAGCGCGTCGCGGTCGCGTCCTCCACGACGAACTCCACGGCGATGGTGTCCCAATCGCTCACCGGCGCACTCACGCGCTGGTTCACGTATGGTTCGAGCGCGGCAGCGTGCGTCTCGAACACGGCGCTCGTGTTGCTCGCGTACTGCTGGGCGCGGTCCATCGACGACGTGTCGGCGGTCAACTTCCCGAACTCGTACATCGCGCGGTCGATGAACTTCTGCGCGACGGTCGAGACCGCGTCGACCCGTTCACCGAGCGTCGCATCACTCGACGACACCTCAACGCCCGTGAGTTGGTCGAACAGACTCGACTCCTCCTGGGTCTGTGTTGCTGTGGCGACGCCGGCCCCACTCGTCACGAGCAGGACGGCGACCGCGAGGACGGCGACAGTGGAAAGGCGGCTCACGGTGGTCCACTCCGGTTGTACCGCGGCGTTGGTGTTCGCCAGAGGGCGACCGCCGCGACGATGAAGAGGCCGATGCCAGTCGCCGCTGCGACCGTTGACGCCGAGACGGACAGCGGCATGTCCGTGAGGAGGCGGGGCAGCGCCGCGGCGAGCATGAGTCCGCCGCCAGCACCGACGCCGACGAGCGCGAGGTCAGCGTCCGTCATGGCCCTTGCCTCGTGGAGTCTGCTGTTGCTGTGTGGTGTAAATGTATCATAGGTTGAATTGCTCACCCCGAGAGTCGAACTCGGTCCCTGCGGTGAGCGCGAAAGAATGGACTGCGATGCTCCGACAGAGCCGGAGCGAGCGGCGTTACTTTGCGGGTGCGCCCCACCACCAGCGGAACCACTCGTCACCGCCGCCGGTGAGCGCGAAGATCGTCTGCCCGATGGCCCAGCTGAACGCCGACGAGACGAGCATCCCGGCTCGCCCGTCTTCGTCGAGGCCCTCGCTACCGAGCAGGAGCTGCCAGATGATATCCAGCAGCATCCACACCAGCGCGACAAGGCCGACCAGCACGACGACGATGTAGCCGACCGTCGCCTGCCAGACAAGCGCGATGATGCGCCAGAGCGCCTGTGCTCGATATTCGTTGCTGAAGGTATCCATCGGGACTCACCCCTGCAGCGTCGGGCGACCGATGAAGAGCAGTCCAGCGCCGAGCATGCCCGTCAGCGACGAGATGGACGGGATGAAGCTGAAGAAGCCGGAGTCACCGAACGTGGTGACGGACTCGAACATTCCCAGCTCCTCACCAGCCGTCGTGGAGATGTCGGCGCTGCTCTCGCCCTCGTAGGCGTCACCGAGCGTGATGCTGTGGGCGGGGTAGCCGCCGACGCTATCGTACTCGGCGTACGTCGCCCCACTCGCGTCGAGCACCGACTCGGGTGCAATCTGCGAGTAGATGCCGTAGTTCTCGTCGTCGAGCGTGACGATGTGCTCACTGATTCGGTCACTCTCCGAGATGTCCGACGAAGAGAGTCCGAGGAACGACGAGTCAGACGACGCGCTCGATTCGAAGGCCGAGGAGACGGTGTCGTTAGCGTAGACCACGTTGACGGTCGTGCCTGCGCCGCCGATGGCGACATCAGACGCTTCGACCGTCGCGGTCGTCGTGTTCTCCGTGTTGCCGAAGAGCGTCTCTTGGAGGAATCCCGGCTCTTCCTCTTCGGTTTCAGCGACGCCGGATGCGGTCGCGTTGGAGCCGATGAAGACGACCGCGCGGTCGCCGACGTTGTTGAGCGTACCGGAGATCGAAGCGGTCGGCGGCGAGTCGGCCGTCGTATCGCCAATCATGCGGACACTGACGGACTTGGACTCGCCCGCGCCCATCTCGATGGCTGCGAAGTCGCTCTGTGTGAGCGTGATTTCGTAGCCGTTGTTCGCCGAGTCGTACTCCGAGAACCGCGTGGAGTCGCCTGAAATTCGCTTGACGACTTCATCGGTTTCGCGGTCAACGATTTCGATGGCGATATTCTGCGTGTCGTAGGTCGCACGCAGGACGCCGATGTCGGTCGCACTACCGTTGAAGTCAGCGACGCTGAAGCCGTCGGTGATGTCTGAAGTCTCTTGGCTGTCGGTTGTTTCGGTGTCCACCGTCGGCACGGCGAGCGCGCCGCCCGATGCGGCGAGCAGGAGCGCGGCGACCATCGCCAGCGCGCCAAAGGTGGCTGTGATACTATCGCGTCGGAATGAAATATCCATGAATTAGTGTCGGAATCGCAGTACGGTGCGAGCGTGAGAAGCAAGCGGTCGGTGAGTGATTGAGGCGGTGGGACGGGTGGTGGTGGGGTCCCTCCACCTTCGTGACGACGCGGTCGCTGGTCAGCGTGGCTGTGTGGCTGTGTCATGAGTGTCGTGAGTGAGAATGGCTTCGTTGGCTGGTCTTTGTGTGGCGTCGCCGGAAGGCGACTGGCAGTATCGGTACCCGAAGCTACGGCTGATAGTCGAATTGTGTATGAGAACGGTGCGGCGCTGTATCCTCTCCCTACGTCCTCAGTTGGTTCAGACGTTGAGGAAGGTGACTTATCGCTTCAATCCAGCTAACCGTATTTCGCCGCATCGGGGCTTTTCGTCACTTAGTCGTCGTCAGCGGTGTACGCGCCACCTCGACGCTTGATACGTGCGACAACGAGCTGCCCATCGCCCTGCCGGAAGCTTACGGACAGCCGGAACTCCCCGACGCGTATCTTCTTGTGCGGGCTGTTTTGCAGTGGCTCACCGTAGTCGGGTGGGTCGCGCCACGGTGAGGAGACGATTTCATCGAGCTTGTCGAGTATCCGGTCTTGGTCGGCGGGAGACAGTCCCGCGAGGTCGTCCTCGGCGGTCGAAGAGAGTACCCACGTCCACTCCACATCACTCATCGCTTGTGCCGAATCGCTCGCGGGCCTCCTCGGCGCTCGTCGTCTGATCCTCGCGGAGGTCCTCCTCCACTTGGAGCAGCGCGACGAGTTCGTCGCGGTCGAACGTCGGGAACTCGATAGCGTCTCGAAGCGTGTACCGGATGAACTCGCTCCGGCTGTTGAACCCGCGCCCCTGCCACGTGTCGTCGATTTCGTCGAGGAACGACTCGGTGACTTTGAAATTCACCGTGGCGATTTCGTCCGTATCATCGTTGTTTGTATCTGCTTCAGACATATAGACGTAATACGTATATCTTACCAATAGTCATTTCGGCGGAATCACAACCGGCTGGCGTGGGCCGTAGAGAACCGTATCGAGGAAGAATTTGTCTCGAAGTTGGAGTGAAACGGCTGTTCAGTGGGTATGCGAATGTATCAAAACCCATTTGTTGAGAGACGAATAGCCGGACGTTATGACAACTACGGTGTATTTCGACCTTGATGGAACCCTTCTCGACTACACTACCCCTTTCGCAGAACTCTTCGCACAGACACTACCAACCACTGCCTCCGACGAGATGGTTGAAACGTATTCTGAACAGGTACTATCAGGGATTACGCAAGTAGATGAAGACCCATACAGACGAGCGTTCGAGATGGTTCGTCAAGAGTACGACCTCAATATTAATCCAGAGACACTTGCGGCGGAGTATATCAAGAGAGAGGCCAATGCGACTCAACTATCTCCATCAGTAAAACGACTCGTAGAGTCCGTTGCAAGCCAACATCAAACCGGTATTCTCACAAACGGAGATGGACGAATGCAGCGTCAGAAGCTCAAACAACACGCGCTCGACGAACTCGTAGATACGGTTATCGTTTCGAATGAAGTCGAGTCACGGAAGCCGAGCCAAGAAATATTTGAAGAAGCCAAGGAACGGCTTCCGGCAGAAACATTCGTTTACATCGGAGATACGTTTGAGGAGGACATCATACCAGCACGCGAAGCGGGGTTTAAGACAGTCTATGTCGGTGAGGACAACCAACCGGACGCAGCAGTAGCCACTAGAGGAACAGAAGAACTGGCGGAGATACTTCTCCCATTAATCGAGGAAATCTCTGTAAAGTAGTTCTTCTATACTGATCAAAACGTGAGTTTCCTATGCGGGGCAATCGGTTCGCGGTGGAATCTAAATTACGCTGCACGTTGGTGGGCGATTCGGTGACGGAGGTGGCAGCGCAGAACTGGTATAGTGCATCTCTTTGCCATCTCCGTGGCGGTGTAGTCGCTGGTCGGCGTGGGTGTGTGTCTTGAGCATGAGTATCAGGGTCTGAGTCGTGGCGCGACGAGCTGTGGATTCGCTTCGACCGCGTTGTGCAACGCGACGTGGAACGGCAGCCACGAGATGGCGTTCTGTGAGAGGTCCGACGCCGCTGCCCCGTCAAGCCCGAGCGTCAGTCGGGTGCGGGCGTACAGCGCGTCGAGCGACCCAAGCCCGAACGAACCCGTTGCCCACCAGTCGGGTTCGGCGAGGATGGTCTCGGGTCGGGCAACCCCGACACTGGTGTCGAGGGACTCTTCCAGGCCGTTATCCAGCCAGTCGGGCATCTCTGGCACGAGGTCCTCCACGTCGAACCGTTCGGCCGGCGTGGTCGGTGTCGGAGCCATGAGGTAGTGGTGATACGGATTGTTCACGAGCATGACTGGGTTCGTGCCGTCGAGTGTCGGCATCCGGCTCTCGGCTTTGAGCCAGTGATACGCCGTGTAACAGACGCGGTCGACGTTGCCCTGCTCGTCGACGGCGACGTACAGGGGTTCATGGTCGCCACGGTGACTATCGAGGTCCGTCAAGCCGGTCTGGTGGGTGTACGACGCCCAGTAGCACGCCCAGTCGTACTCGAACTCCGGGCTGGAGGCCCGCCAGCCGTAGAGGCCGAGAAAGCGCGACCGCGTCTCGGAGTCCATCGCGAGGAGCGGCTGGTAGCGTTCGAGCCACGGCTGGTCGTAGCCGATGGTGACATGCTCCGGAATCTCCTCAAAGTGGTCGGCTGCCACCGTGCCCGTCGCGAGTGTCGTGGCAGCGAGCGCGCTGCCGGTCGCGGTGAGCACTGCACGACGCGTCGGCATTAGTCACCACCCAGTCCCAAACTGTTCAGGACGCCGTAGAAGAGGCCCCCCGAGCTGTCCGAGAGTGTCTCCACCCCGGCGTCACGCGCGGTCGCCTCGGTCGTCATGGCGTCCGCTTGCGTCTCCTCGCTCGGTGTGTTCGCGACCGCGTCGCCGAGGGAGACGTAGCCCGCGCCGACGGCCGCCGACGTGGCGTTCGGCATCCGCGTCGCGGTCGACTGCAGCCGCTCTTCGACGGCCGCCGGGTCACCAGCGAGCGTCGAGTCGGCGTCGAGCAGGACCGCAATCGCGCCGGAGACGTGTGGCGTCGCCATCGACGTGCCCGAGAGTGTCTTTGTCGTCAGTGTGCCCCGGCTGTCGTAGATGGGCGCTTGCACGGCCGTCCCTGGCCCGACCACCGACACTGTCCGGCCCTCGGTCACGCCGTTGCTCAGGTCAAGCCCGTTGTCGGGACCGACCTGACTGAATGACGCCGGGAGTGCCGTACTCGCGTCGGCTTCGACCGTTGCCGCGCCGACCGCGATGGTCTCCTCGGTCGCGTCAGCCGGCGACGCGAGGAACTGGATGCCCTTCATACGCGAGTTGCCCGTTGCGACTGTCACAATCGAGCCTTCTTCCTGTGCGTAGGCGACAGCGTCCGCGATTTGGCTGTTGTACACCGGCGCGCCGAGGCTCATCGAAATCACGTCGGCGTTCTGGTCCGCGGCGTACCGAACGGCGTCCGCGATGTTGCTGCTATCCCCACTGCCGCGTTCCGGATCGAGCGCCTGCAGCACGAGGAGTTCTGCGCCCGGCGCGACACCGTCGAGCGAGTCGTTGGCGTGATTCGCCGCGATGGTCGCTGCGACGTGGGAGCCGTGGCCGCCCTCGTCGTCAATCGCCGCAAAGTCGCCGGCCGGCACGTCCACGGATTCGCCGGAGACGAACGACTTCGACGCGTTCGAGATGCGAAGGTCGCTGCCTGCAGTCCCGTCACCGAATACGCGGCCATCACCGACCGACGCGCCAGTGTCGACGACCGCGACCGTCGTCCCTGCGCCGGTCTCCGTGACGCCATCGGTCTGCATCGCGTCACGGGAGTCGGCCAGACTAGTCGTTTCGTAGTCGCCGGCGAAGGCGAGGCCAGCGCTTGCATCGAGCGTTCCGCCACCGAGCGCCGCGTTCAGCTGTGTGAGCCGGTCGCCCGGAGCCTGATAGCCGTCGGCGCTCGTCAGTTCAACCTCTGGCACCGGGACGGTAATCTCCGGCTCGATGCTCGACACGTAGTTGCGTGCCGCCAGGCCGTTGTTCAGGAGCCGGTCGGCAAGGCCGGTCCCAATCGCTGTCGGCGAGGCGGCGACGACCGCGTAGCCGTCACTCGGAGCCTCGATGAGATGCCGTTGCTCCGAACTCATCGCCCAGTCCTCGAGCTTGCTCGCGTCCGATTCGTTGTCGAGTTCGACCACCCACGACGGCTGGCCGTGGCGGAGAATCGTATCGTCCGGGCGGTCGAGCGCACTCGGCCCGAGTGTATCGGCACCGAAGACGCCCATCGCGGACGGCCCGGTCGCCGCAGCCGCCGCCACGGGCGACGCGACGAGTAGGAACGCGAGGCCGGCGACGATGAACGTCGGATTTGTGTTGCTCATGCCGACTCACCCCCGTTGCGGCGGCGACGGAGACTGAGTGGGATCAACCCACCGAGCGAGAACCCGCCGATGTGAATGAGCGGTAGGTCCTGGCGGAGGTTATCGAAGTCCCACACAATCGACTCCCAGAAACTCGGGTTGGCTGTCGTTGACAGCGTCACAACACCGTTCGCGTTGGTGAGCGTGTCGGCGGTTGTGCCGTCCGAGCGCACGTCAAGCGTTGCAAGCGAGTTTTCTGCCCCCGGCGGGACAGCCGCGCCGTTCACGCGGAAGATCGCGTCGTCGCCCGGTGCGGGCGTGTGCAACACCACGTTCACGCGGCGTTCGAGCGCACGTTCGTCTGGCGCACGGACGACTGCCACGGTCACATCGGCACTTGGTGCGAGTTCGAGCCCGCTGGTGTAGACGTGGAGCGAGCCAGGAATCTCGGCGTTCTCGCCGATGACCGCGGTGATGGTCGTCTCCGTGCCAGCGTTCGATTCGACGCGGGCGCTGTCGATGCCACCCGTCAGCGCGTAGGTCCCCGTCGGCCCGGAGACCGTCCGGACCCGCGGCACATCCTGCTCATCGCTACTGGCGGCATCGAGGTACTGGACCTCGGTGAACTGGTTGCCAGCACTGTTCGAGAACGTTGTCTCGATGCGGTAGGCTCCGGCACCGCTCGTGCTGAATTCGAACTCACGCCCATCGAGGGTCGGCGTGATAGTCGACCCATCCGGCTTCGTGATGGTCACGGAGTCGAGGCCACCGAACGCGGTTCGGTCGGCGGGCACAACCTCGCCGGTGACGAGTTCACTCGGGCCGGGCGACAGTGTCGAGAAGCTCATCGAATCGAGTTCCGGAATGTTCGCCGTGAACGCCGGGTTCGTCACCGTCGACGTGGACGTGCCGAGCCCAGATGGCGTTGCCACATCGAGTTGGACCTGTGCGACATCCATCTCGCCGAGCGGGTAGTCCTCCAGCGCAACGGTCGTGCCTGTCGGGCCGTTCGTCACGGAGAGGTAGTCGCTGTCCGTCGAGAGTATCTCCGTCTCACCGCCGTCCGACGGCGTGACGCGGACAGAGAGTGCATCAGACCCAACTGAGTCACTAAACACGCCGGTGTTACCAATCGACCACGTCCGCGAGAGGAGGTTTTGGCCGTCCTCCTGGACGGTGTCGCCGGACTCCTGCAGCACCTCAACAGTGGACTGCACCTCCGTGAGCGACTGCTGCATCGCCTGGACCTGACTCTTTAGCTCCTCGTTGGAGAGCTGGTCCAGGTCGAGTTCCTCCGCAACCTCGTCAGCGTCGACCTGCTGGTCCAGGTTCTCACGGTAGAGGTCCATCAGCTGCTCGTTGTTGTTGCGCAGGCCTTCGAACTGCGTCGCAATCTCTTCGAGTTTCTCGCGGCTCGTGCCGTCCAAGCCCTCCTGCAGCGCCTGTGGCAAGTCCGAGAACGTCTCATTCTTCAGTTCGTTCAGATACGCCTCGAACTGGTCCTGGTAGGCCGTCGCGTTGCCGAACGGATTGGTCGAGACCTCCGTCATGGTGATGTCGAGGTTTTCCGCCGGGACGCTCGCCCGCCGTGGTCGCGTCGGGAAGTAGACAGCGGGTGCGTCCTCGCCGCTGACGGCGTTCTGGAGGCCCGTCTGCGTGCGGTTGAACGCGTACTGCCCGTCGGGGTACTTGTACGCCTGCACGATGACAGTCTCCGTGCGGTTGTCAAGCACAGCGCGGAATTCACCATCCGCATCCGTGCTGCTGGTGATGCGTTGGAACGCGCCCGAATCGAAGGCGTTCTTCGCCTGTTGAGAGGCGTCTGTCAACCGCTGCTCCGTGCTGTCGACGCTATCCTCAACGCTGTCGCGCACGTCAGCGCGAATCTCCTCGGAGAGGAGTTGGATGGGGTTCCCCACCTTGATCACGTACGAGATGTCGCTATCCACGACGCTGACACGGTAGAAGCCATCCGACAGCGCAACCGTCCCGTAGTTCAGCGCGCTTGGGTCCCCAAGCCCGCCGCCCTGCCGCTGGTCCAGTGTAACCGTCGTCCGCGAGGTCGCGTCCTCGCCGACAAGCGGCTCGACGACGACTGCGGCGTCGTTCTCGAACGTCCCGAAGACCTGTGAGTCGTACTCGCCGTTGAGGAAGCCACTGTTGCGGCCGTCTGTCGGGTCGACAGCGGTCAGCATCACCTGTTGGCCGGCGTCGATATCACGCCAGGCGGGCTCGCTGAGTTGCGCGGTGTCGAAGTACGAGAACCCACTGTTGGCTGAGATGTCCTCGCGCGTGTACACGAGTGGGTACTCGCCGTCGAACTCTGACGGCTTCGCGTTCGCACCGGTCAACTGGAAGCCGTCCGACTGCTGCGTTTGGAACGCACTCGGGATGTCAGGGATAGAGTCGCCGACGAGTTCGTCAACGCGCTGCTGGATGTCTTCCTGTGTTGGGGCCTCACTCAGCGTCTGGTTGAGCTGGTCTTCGACGGCCTGTTGCTCGACGCTGACGACTTCGACCGTCGCGTTCGAGACTGGCGTCCCTGCCTGATTGGTGACGGTGCCAGTGACGACCTCGCCGCCACGGTCGCCCGGCCGGACAACATTTGTCTCGTTGAGCTGCTCCGGTGGGTCGTCTTCCCAACTGACAACCTCTTTCGGATTTCCAAGCCGAATGCCCATCAGTCGGCCGCCGGGTTTGAGTCGGACGAACCAGTCTTGGGTGACGCCATTGTACGTTGAGGTGATTTTGAGAATCCCTGACGGGGGTGCTTGGAAGCGAGCGTTAGAGGTGTAGTTGCCGTCGAGGTCTTTGTCGGCGTAGCGTGTCCACGTCTCGCCTTCTTGTGGCCCGCTGATAACCTCGAAGTCAAGTTTCGTGCCCGGTGCGCCGTAGATATCCCAGCCGAGCGGTTCGCCGTTTTCATCGGTTTCGTCAACCTTCCAGTAGTGGATATTGAGCGAGTCGTGTTTGTTGTCGTACTTCGCCGGCTCCATCGTGATGGTGTCGCCGATGGTCCCGGTCGCTGGCCCGTCAGCTCTGCTTGAGTAGACGGTTACCTGGCCGGAGGCAGCAAGTTCGTAGTTGCCCTGTGCGTCGGTGTAGCCGAGCACGTTGCCGTTCTGGACGAGTGGTGCGCCGGGGACCGGTGAGCCGTCAGAGGTTTCGACAGTGCCGGTGGTGGTCTCTGGGATGTACTCTGCGGTGTAGGAGACATCATCCACATAGTACTCGCTTTTACCTACCGCCGCAACGTCGGGGATAGGTATGTCTGGTTGACTGATTGTTTTTTCGTACGTTTCGCCATTCCCTTCGACAGTAACCTCAATCTGGTTATTGTTTCCAGCAATTCGGAAGTCAAATGTCCCAGGTTGTGTCGTCACGCCCTGGATAGGGTACTCATTCGTTACACCATTTTTATCAACAACAATATCGATAGCTTCGTCAGCAGTATTAAGATTGACAGCCAGCAAATCGCCACCATCAGGATCTCCGACTTCAAACCCACCAGGATTGACATATTGGTCCTTTGTCTCTGACCGAATAACGGTGCCCTCTAGCGTGAAATCCGCTGTTGTGCCCGTCGCGGAGTGACGAGCGCGTCCAGTAAGCACCTTCTTTCCGTCTTGCATCACCACCTCACCATAATAAGGCGTAGACCAGCCTGCCGGCAGTTCTCCAGTCGGGGTTGATTCGAAGTCTTGCGTGAAGTCAGAGTCTGCTGTCGCAACACTCGCCTCAGACTGCCCGGTCGGCGACATCGTCCCGAGCGGCACGCCACCGACAACAACGAATGCGGTCATCGCGACAATTGCGACCGACCGCCCCGAGGGCGACCGCCGCCGAACTTGCCCCACCAACTCCCGCGGCGCGAACGCAACTGTCGCGCCACCGAGTGTGAATAGCCCGACCGTCGCAATCTCGCCCCACGGCGCGGTCTCGGGCCACCCGCCCACGGTGAGCACGCCACCGACGTTCGCGGCGGTGACGACCCACGGGCCGAGCGCGAGCAGGCTGGCCATGCCCCAGCCGACGTGCTGATTGACCCGATGCTCGTCGGCGACGAGGCGCGTAGCCACCTCGCTTGCCCCAGCGACGAACGCAAGAAAGACGGCGGCCCAGAGCGGGTAGCCGCCGGTTTCGATGAGCGTGCGCGAAAGCGGCCCGATTTCGGTTGCCTGTGCCGTCCCGACGACGGTGCGTGTCAGCGTCACGTCGACGACGACGCCGGCGAGGGCGACGGCGCGCAGCCGGGAGAGCGACGTGTGGCGAGTGATGCGACTGGTGATGGATGTGTGCTGTGTCATGGGTGGCCTCAGTCCTCGTAGTAGTCCTCGACGCTGCCAGGGGAGGTGACGGCAAGCGTCAGGTCGGCGATGATATCCACGTCACTCGTGTCTTGGGCGGCTTTCTGCTGGCGGGCCTGTTCGCGAAGCCGGTCACATTCGCGGTCGCGCAGGCTCTCGCGAGCGCGCCAGAGGTCGAGACACGCCTCGACGATCTCCATGAACGTGTCACGGGGCTGGTCGCCCAGCTCGACCCATGTTCCGAAGCCGCCGGCGAGCGCGCCAGTTTCTTCGTTGACGCGGACGGCGGTGAGTTGACTCGCTACCGGGTCGGCCGGCGGGTAGGCGTCGGGCGCGGTGAGTTCGATGTCGATGCCGTCTTTCCGGGCGAGTCCGCAGAGTGCGGGCGCGCTGTTGGCAAGCAGCCGGTGGGCTTTCCAGGCGGCCTGCTCGCTGGCGGTTGCGCCAGTGGTGTCGTGGCCGGTCTGGTCGTCGGTGCCGTCAACGTCTTCGCCCCACCAGTTGCGCCCGGCGTAGGGTGAGCCGGACCCGGACTCGGTGGTGCTGGTGTCGGTCGACGGCGCGGTCGCTGATGGATTAGTTGACATGGTGTGAGTGTGAGAGTTGGAACTGCGGACGCATCGCGACGGCCGGGACAGCCGCCGCCGTGCGAGCGGACCGGGTCGGCCTGTAAACCGCCGGTCGTCAGCACGTTCCCCTGCGCGGGACGGACCCGCCGCGAGCGTGTTACCACCGCTTTGGCACGACTCCCCTTAGCAAAATGGCCGTGTATACATCGCTGTGCGCGTGGAGGTCGTGGCTAGTGTTAGCTGGCTTATCAAACACGCGTTTGTGAATAACAAGCGTGCTTGTGAACCGCCGGCACGAAGCGGTACTCGCCAGAATTACTACTTAAACAGTTCTCTCAAATCGGGAGAATGAGCGGGAGGATTTAACATTCATGGGCGCGTCACTACGGCTAGACCGCGCGCTGACGCGACCGGTGGCTTGTGCTCTCGGTCGTTGACGAGTCCGCAAGGAGAGAGAACGGAGGACAGTCACCACCTGTCCAGCCTCAAGAGTACGGTTGCGTGTCATGCTCAAAAATCCTTGGGCCGGCTCGGTGTCTGACGCGCTGGTTGTCAACCAATATGGAAATTAACAATCTGTTCGACGACGATACAGCCGTCTCGCCTGTTATTGGCGTGATACTAATGGTGGCAATCACTGTCATTCTGGCAGCTGTTATCGGGACGTTCGTGCTCGGACTTGGCGACAACGTCCAGAGTACGCCAACAGCCACGTTTAGCTTCGACTACTCGAACAACGGTGATGAGGTCACCATCACGCACGACGGTGGCGAGACGATTCCGGGAGACCAGTTGGATACGGTGGTAGCCGGTAGCGACGCTAGTAGCGACTGGCCAACAGGAAGTGACATAAGTTCTGGCGACAGTATCACTATCAGTAGTGGTCTTAATGCCGATGACGAAATCCGTGTCGTCTGGAGTTCGACCAACGGCGATACGACCCAGACACTTGCGAGTAGTGAAGTTCCAAACTAACTGACGAACTCCCTGCTGTGCAGCCGTTTTTTCACGACGACACTACCCGGTAGCTGCGGCGGCGTCCATACAGCGATGTGTTCGGCCGGCTATTCGAAACGCTAGCCCAGCACACGCTGACAGGCTCGCCTGACGCGGATATTTCTCACACCGAGAAGATACCCATCAGTCTTTAATAACAGTGGAAGTGTACATACAGATAGACCGCGCGCTGACGCACCCGGTGGCTTGTGCCTGCGGGTGTCAACGAGAGCAAAAGGAGAGAGAACGGAGGACAGTCACCACCTGTCTATCCTCAAGGAGATATGTTGCGCGCATATCTCGCCCCCCTCTACTGGCTCGGTGTCTGACGTGCTGGTTCCAAACATACAATGAATATCAAACAACTGTTCGACGACGATACAGCCGTCTCGCCTGTTATTGGCGTGATACTAATGGTGGCAATCACTGTCATCCTTGCTGCGGTGATTGGCACGTTCGTGCTCGGACTTGGCGACAACGTCCAGAGTACGCCAACAGCACAGTTCAGCTTCGATTACGATACAGGCGCATCACCGGCTACAGTCACTATCACGCACGACGGTGGCGAGACGATTCCCGCAGACCAGCTGGAAATCGTGACAAGTAGCAGTGGCAATGGCGGCGATTGGAACAGTGCAGGCACCGGTACCACAGTAACTGACGTGAGTTCTGGTACGAGCCGCACTATCGAGTACGCTACCGGTGAAGAGATCCGTGTTGTCTGGAGTTCGGGCAACGGCGACACGACCCAGACGCTTGCGACCAGCGAAGCACCGAGCAGCTAACGACCGCTTCACGCAGCCCTTTCTTTCGCGACCACAACACTCGATAGCCCCGGGTGTGTCAATTCGATAATGCTCCCCGACCGCCCCGACCGCGAACGCCGGCTCGCAAACACCTACGCCGACAGAGGCGGCCAAACGGGCTGGGAGCGCGTCGAAGACTACCGCGAAATCCGTCGGTACTGTGCAGAACACCCCAACGACGGGTCCCAAGCCGTTGCGACCGCGATGGACATGAAACGCGGGCGGATTCGCGGCTGGGTTGATGCAACAAGTCGTCCCGAACCGGCCCACGCAATCGAGGTAGCCGACCAGCACGGCTGGCTGGACTGCGAGCTGTCCGACCGAATCGGGGCAGCGTGGACCATCGCGCATGCGTGGGTGTGTGCTGGTGGGTCGCTGTCTGGTCCCTCATTCACCGCGCGGTTTGCCCTCGGAGACGACGATCCAGCTGCGGCACTCCGTGAGGCGCTTAATGTGCTCGGGATGGCGACGACTGAGCATGGGGACCCGGACGCTGGCCGTGGACGTGAACTCCAGCCAGCAGCGAATGGCTCCGTATTCGGGCGATTCTTGTACGGTATCCTCGACGCGCCGCTCGGGGCAAAAGCCGATGGGGACCGCCGCGTCCCGACATGGGTGCAGGATGCGCCGCCAGCCGTCGCGCTCCGGTGGCTCCAGACGCTGGTCAGCGTTCGTGGAACACCTGTCGACACGGAACAACACGCCTACGCGGTCAGGCTCCAAGCGGAGCGCCGCGGCGACGCGTGGTGGCAGGGACTGGCAACACAGATGCGGCGTGTGTGCCCGGCTGACTCGGTGACGCTCGGGGAGCAGAGTCTGCTACTGCGCCCGGAGGCAGCGGCGGTCCTCGACCAGCCGCCGACACTGCCGGCGCTGGAGAGCTAGATCACGGGGCGAGCGGTCTCGCCCCAGTTGCGTCTGTCTTGCGACGGGACACAAGTATGAACCCGCGGTAGGGGTCTGTTCATCCCCGCGCGGCACTCTGTTCTCACGGCCAGTACGCATAATTCTGCCGGGTGGTCGCACCAAATGAAGTAAATGAAGCAAATGAAACGACCCGTTGCATTTGATAACCCCATGAGTTGTAATCGCACATATGCTGCAGAACGTCAACGCGTTCCGCCTCGACGAGCCGCCGCGCTCAGTCGTCGGGCGGAACCCTGAACAACAGGCGCTATCGCGCTGTCTCAAGCCGATTGCCGATGGTGACCCCGGACAGTCAGCGGTGCTTGAGGGGCCAGCGGGCGCGGGGAAGACGACGGTCGCGCACTCCACGCTCACGCGCCTGCGCGAACAGTCGATTGCGGCCAACACCGCCCACGTCCACTGCTCGGGCATGTCGCGGTACACGCTGCTTGAGACGCTCGGCCGGGAGACAGGCGTCGGGCCAAGTGGCCACGCACGGTCGGCCGCCGACATGCTCGACCGCCTGCGTGAGTTGACCGAGCCGTGGGTCATCGTGCTCGATGAGGTCGACGGTCTCAAAGACCGCAGTGCGATTACCGATATCTGGTCACTGCGTGAGGTGACGTTGGTCGCGATTACGAACAACGAACCGCGACTGCAGGCGGCGCTCGACGAGCACGGCAAATCGCGAATTCGTGCCATGACGACCATCAGCTTCGATAGCTATTCCGACGCCGAACTCATCGATATCATGCGGGAGCGCATTGAGTGGGGCCTGTCGACCGCCGGCACGGTGCCCGACGACCAGCTCGAACTGATTGCGCGTGCCGCCGATGGCGATGCCCGCAACGCGATTTCGATTCTCTCCCAGTCAATTCGCGCGGCCGAAGAAGATGGCCGGACGACTGTGACGCGCGCCGACGTGGTGGAAGACGGTATCGACCGAGCAGCCGAAGAAATCCGGGACAAGCAACTCAGCAAGCATTCGCACCACCACCGCGCGGTCTTCGACGCGCTGGACGATGGCGGCGAGTGTGGGCTTGAGACGCTCTACGAGCGGTACACGCAGGCCGTGTCGGACCCGCGCAGCCAACGGCAGATGTCGAACTATATCTCAGACCTCGTCGAGTACGACCTTATCGAGCGCCGGGGGCCGCGACAGGACCGGACGTTCGTCACGCGACCGCCAATTACGATTTCATTAGAAAACCACCAGACACCGTAGCGACTCGCCAGCAAATGAAGCTCATGAAGCAAATGAAACGCCCCGTCTGTACTGATACGTGGCAGGCTGGTAGGCCGACGTATGAGTGCCGATGCTGCTGGCGACCCGGATTACGACCTGATTGCTGAGGAGCTCGGGCTGAACAGTGATAGCGGACCGGAGACCCATCTGCGGAAGTGCGTGACTGAACTCCGCGAGGCGCTGGCGCGAGCGGCTGGACGTGGTGAGTACGAGCACACAACGGCGTCCGCCTCGCGACTCGTCGGCTACCCCGCACCGGTCGTCGGTGAAGCACTCCGGGCGATGGCTGCCGACGCGCCCGATCTACTCGAACACACAGACGACGGGTGGCGGTTCATGCCGCCGGAGGAAGAGTGAGGCCGGTTTCGTTCGTACGCGATACGAACGACGTGGCACTTACTCGTCGGAGTGAAACCAGCGATAGAGGAAGGCAGGGCCGCGCCGACTCCGGACCCCTTTCTCGGCCATCGTCAATTCGTCATCACCGCCAGAAGAGTCGCACATGGTCACTCGTCATCATCCGGTTTCGACTGGTCATCGAGCGGCGAGGAAATACCGAGGAATCTGAAAAATCGTCGCAGTCGCTCGGAACCGTGGCGACTGTACTCAACAGAGATGTCGTCTCTGTCAACGCCTTCCGGCGTATAATCCACCGCACTCGAACCTCCGTCGTCGGTGGTTTGACTCATATTACCAACGTTACTCACTCACTCCTCATTAGTCTTAGTACTAGAATACTTCCGACAGAGACGGCGGCTGCTATCCCTGGTGCAACCCATATTGAGAGGTCAAATCCCCGAACAGTGATGAGCGATAATGACGAGACAGTCAGGAAGATTATACCAATAAGCAGCAGTAGCGACGCATACTGGAGATATCCTCGATTCCGGTCAATCTCTCTATCGAGCTCATCAATCGCCTGCGAGACCGTGATTACCGCACGAAACGTCCAGACTTCAGTATCGGTCTCACCGCCGCCCGGTGTAATGAGATTCTTTGTCACGTCTTCCGGGACAATCGTCTCTGCATATATCCCGACGGAGACGATGCCCGCGACGAGTAGTGAGAGGACGCCGAGTCCCCCGGTGAGCAGGGCGATGGGATTGAGTGACCCAACTGCATCTGGGCCGCTCACAGCGACCGCCGACGCGACAAAGCCGAGGACGATGACTACTGTTCGAGCAGTCCGCATCGACTTATCGTCGATTGCTTCGAGTCGGTTGTACTTTCGGTCGTACTTCCGACGCGCAGCAGTCAGTAGCTCTGGGAGAACGTCAGAATCGGGCCGAGCCACAAACGACACCCCGTGGAATCATATGGTGACTGTGGTTAGCGGTTCGGTAAAGGAATTCCCGTTGTCCGTGGACGAATACAGAGATGCGGGAGAAAGGAGCGAAACGACTACTCTGGTTTGGTTAACACTGCAGTCGGCAGTTCGTCGGTCACATCGACAGCATCGAGCGTCTCGGTCCCAACGGGCCGCCACACACAGCCGGTCCACTCCTCCTCACGCCGGACAAGGCCATCCTCGGTCTCGCGAATCACCAGCCGCCGCCGTGGCCCACGGACGGGTGTGTACGCCACGACCAGCGCGTCGTCGGGCTGGCTCATGCGCCCAGCGCGCGCTCGACCATGCCACTGAGGCCCCCGTACAGCCGCTCATCGAACCCGTAGGCGTCATCGTAGGCCGCGACGAACTCGTCGAGCGTGCGCTCGCGGGCGTCCCAGACGTACTGATGGACAACACGCCCGGCGTCGGTGTCGACGACGTGCACGGTGTGCGTGCGGACGCTCGCGACGAGATCACAGCCGCCGGCGCGCCCGACGAGAAAGTAGGCCGGCCGCTGGCCAATCTTCTGGCTGGAGATGTGTGGTTGATCGGACGGTGCAACAGATTTACTGGGGTCGGAATCGGATTTGCTCATGCTTGCTTGCAGGGCCAGGGTCGCGTGGGTGCGCCAACACCCGGGCGACCACACCTCGCTTCTGGTGTAATCACCCGCCAGCGACCGCGTTCCCTATCAAATACGTATAGCGGGAGCTACTTAGTTATTGTGCAAACAAGCACAATAGAGAGCTTATTCAGACAATTTTCTACGCCCAGATTCGGACACGACGTAGCGAGCACGTTTGCTGGAATTGGGTGGGAGGTCTCGCACAACCCCTTCATCCGTGTCTATCTCAACCTTCTTGAGATGTCCATTCTCGTGGAGGTCGGAGACAGCCACCTGAACAGAGCGGTAACTGAATGTGATATCGCGGGAGTAGATGAGGCCGCCGTAGATGTCCTTGGGCTGGTGGGGGTAATCATGCTCCCCCAAGAACTCCAGAACAACCTCTTTGGCGGTCTTCTGTGGCACATTTTGTCTATCTGCCACGCCGCTATTATGACCACCGGAATTGTCGGGTTTGTTATAACTGGGTTTCTGGGTGCGTTCTTTGCACACAGATGTTCTAACAAGCACAAACACTTAACTACTTGCCGACATCAAGCTCTGCGTATGGAGACCGACGCACGCACGGGTGGTGTGGCATGAGTCAGTCACTCCCCAAACTCCTCCGCGACCGCGTCGAGGACGACGGCGACCCGATTGCGGTCGTCGCACGCGAGCTGGACGGGCCAAGCTACGACCGCCTCCGGCGCACAGCCGAGCGCGAGGGCATCGAGGTCCAGCCGGGTGGGCCACGGCCTGTGGTTGACGCGACGACCGATGGCCGATGCGTCGACGGTGCTGCCCGGGTGCAGGTCCAGACCCGCGTGAGCGAGCCAACGGCAGCACAGATTCGCGACACCCGTGAGCGGCATGATATGACGGAGTCGGCGACGGTCCGCGCACTCGTGAATCTCGGCCTGCTAACGCTCGCGCTGCTCGACGAGCAGGACTCGGAGGACACCGAATGATGCGTCCCGTCGTGGTCGGTCACGGCCAGTTCGATTCTGGCACGGGATATGTGACTCTCAGGAAGCGAACTCGTCGCCCACAAAAAACGGCGACGAACCCGTCAGGGCGGGTCCGACGCCTCGTGGGAGTCCCTGAGGACTATGTGGACTAACACACCGCACCCGCAAGAATCTGCGGGAACAGACACGAGTTGTACAGTCACCCAATCGTCACTCCAACAGCCACATTCAGATCGGTATCCAACAACCGCACACAACACAACAACCCAACACCCAACTGAGGTGCGTGGGCGATGAGCGCCGACGACGTGCAGGACCGCCGCAAGCAGAAGGCGCGCGCCGGTCGGAAGGGGGGCGCACGGCGGATGCCTGTCGGCGACGAGCGCCCGACCCAGTGTGAGGTAACGCCAGTCGGTGCACGCCAGACGTTCGCGCCCGAGGCAGTCTGGAATCGCGTGCTCCGTCCGCAGGCGTGTCAGTACTGCTTCGGCAAGGACGCGACCGTCGAGGAAGCCATCGCGATGGCGACCGACGCCGGCGCGCAACTCTCGACGACAACCAACAGCCGCTACGTCCACTTCGTTGACCCGAACCCCGAAGCGGACGCGGCGTCGGAGTCGACGACCGAGCCGACCGCGACGGACGGTGGCCGCGCCGACGTAGACCGCCTGACCGATGTGAAAGGCATCGGCGACGCGACCGCTGCGGATCTGTTGGCCATCTACGACGGCGACTTCGAGGCACTGGTCGCTGACTGCGAGCAGTATCAGTTCAGTTCCGGTGGCCCACTCACCATCGCGAAAGCCGATGGCTTTGGCCCCGACCGCGCCGGCAAACTCGGCCGGCGCATCGCCGATGCATTCGGTGACGACGAGGACGAGGACCCGGAGGTCGCGACCGACGGCGGCACTATCGCCACCTGTCGAGACTGCAAAAAGTGCGAGGCGACCGTGCCGACGGTCGTGCTGGTGGATGGGCTGTGTGTTGGCTGTCGCCAGCAGATACTCGACGACCACGAGCAGACCGACGGCCCGGTGCGGTACGACGCGGTTGACGAATGTGCCGCGACCGCGGCCTGTCCCAACGACCCGGCCGGCTCACACACCCGGTACTGTCGCGAGCACTCGTACTTCCGGGGCGACCTGCCGACCGACGCCACGACCGCGGGGGTGGCCAATGGCGAGTAACGTGCTGTCGCGAGCGCTGTCGCAGCTCCGACGTGAGACCAACGACGCGGACGACAGTATCGTCCAGTCACGGGCCGCCCACGGCGACTGTGCCGTCGCGGTCTACGCGCCCAATGATGCGAGCGCCGAGGAACTCGCGGCGATTCGCGACGACATCACGACCGAACTCGCCCGCATGGAAGCTGATGCCGAGGCACTGGCCGACACCGAGCGGGGTGAGGCGGATGGCCAATGACCGCACGGCCGGCGAACGCGGGCGCGTGGTGGGCGGGCGCAGTCGTACTCTGTCTCGGTATCGGCCTGGTCGTTGTGTCGCTCCCGCCCAACGGCCCGTTCGTCGCGACGACAGCCCAGACCGGCTTTGCGGGCCTCATCGAGGGGTGGCTCCTCGTGGTTGGGATGGCCGGCGGCGTCTTCGCCGGGAGTGTCGTCAGCGTACTCGGACTGTTCTGTCTCAGCAGTGCGTGGACCACCAACCGCTGAGCGGGGTGGCCGCATGAGCCAGTCTGCCGACCTTCCGACTGTTGACGCGGTCGTCACCACCATCGAGACGATGTGGTACGACGAGGGTCGCCGCGGGATTCGTGCGAAAGACCTCGCGAAGCGGTTTGGGCTTGCAAACGGCGGCCGGCTCACCAACCACCTGCAGGAGGCAGTCGCCGCCGACCGACTGACCGCGCGCGACCGCGCGACGAACTGCCGCACATATGCGCCGGCCGACGCGGAGGTGACCTGGCCGTGAGCGCTGACACACCCGAGCCGGCGTCCGAGACGGCACTTGACCGCGCGACGCGACCCAAGCATCGCGCCCGGTGTACGGACGACGAGTATGGCTTTACCGCCACCTCCCGCTCGCGTGCGTTTCTCGCCGCCGAGTATGGCGACCACGAGGCAGCGACCGGTCACGAGACCGAACTGAGTGGCGATTCAGCCGAAGATACAGCATGACACCAGCTCCAGATTCATCGACAGCCGACGAGACACAGGAGACCGAACACAGCGAGCGTACCGTCGAGGCCCACGAGCGGGAGCCTGGCAGCCAGGAGCCATCACTGCCGCTCGGCTCATCGGACCTGACGCAGTTCCAGTGCCGCATCCTGAGCGTCCTCACCGGGGAGCCACGCTACGGACTCGCCATCAAACGCGAACTCGAGACCGCCTACGGCGCGGCCATCAACCACAGCCGTCTCTATCAGAACCTCGAGCAGCTTGTCGACAGCGGGAGTATCACCAAGCGTGCGCTGGATGGGCGGACGAACGAGTATGCACTCACGGAAACGGGACACACCCAGCTTGCGAGTGAAATCGCATATCTTGCCCGTGGGTTCGAGGGGGGCGACCAATGACCGACCCAGAGGCCATGAGTCGCGCGGAACTCGAGACAGCCGTTACCGACCTGCGAAACGATATCGAGTATCTCGAACGGTCACTCCAACATCTCGAGGAGTTCGTCCTTGGTGAGTACAATCCGGCCATCGCCCAACAGGAGTTGGACGGGACGCCGCTGTTCAAAGTGGCCCAGCAGTCGGGCGAGGCCACCGAGACGGTGGCCTTCGACGCTCGAGAGGCGATGGTCGATGCACACATCGAGTTACAGGACCTGAAGGCCGGGCGGGCGAACGGCTCCCAATCCGAGATTCGGGCAGCCCGTCTCCTGCAGGCGTTCATTCGGGAACGCTCTCCAGACCACCAGTTGACCGGCGTCTCCCCGACAACGGGTGGGCGACTCGAGATGGGTGCAGACGACGCCCGTCGACTCCTGCGCGAGCACGACCTTGCGACCAACACGGGGATGTCGACGATCATCGCGCGGGCGATGGACGCACTCGTTCGCAACAGCGAGTATGGCCCCGACGCGACGCCACTGTTCCGACACAAGTCCGAGCATGGCCACGTGGTGTCGGTTGATCAAGAGCGCTGGAACGAGTATCTCGAAGCCGTGCAGGCCGCCCTCGATGGCGTGACGGTCGCGGTTCCTGACACCGGCGACGCGGCCGATGATCCCACGATGGGGGAGGCCACCGACGAGCAGCCAGCACCCAACGATGAGCCAGCCCAGCTGCCGGCCGCTCCCCCACGAGCAACTAACACTGTTGTTAGCTGCTCGGACGAGTCGGTGTTTGGAGGTGAGACGGACGACTGACGGCCGCCACGCATCTCCCCCCATCAAAGGAAAATTCCGCGGTTTACGGTGCTGTATTGTGCGGTCCGCTACTGCGTGGTGAATCACTTCCCACTTCGATTCCCGAGTTTACGAGGTGAATCGAAGTGTGGTTCACCACGCGCTCGACAAACACTCCCTTTCGCGAGCAACTAACAACGCTGTTAGTTGCGGAAGGGGTGCAGCCACTCACGAACAACAGCAAGAAACGCGTCCGTCGGTCGATTGCATCGTGTCTGGGCTGACGACCAAGTCGAAGTTGGTGTCAGCCGGTTCATTATCCGGTGACAGGTAGCCAACAGCGACTGCCGAGTATACTTCGCCACCGCTGAGGCTCACATCGTAGCTTGCGACGACCTCTCCGTCGTTGTTCTCGGTATCGCCACGAATGTCGAGGGTGTAGTCGCCAGCAGGGACCGTCGCGTACCCGGACTCGCCGTATGCCACGCCGTCAAACACTGCATTGCCGTTGCTTGCGGTCCGGTCGATGATGCTGATACAGGTGCTTGAAACAGCTGGGATTGCTGCACTCGCTTTCGTCATCTGGAAGTGAGGTAACTTCTGCTCAGGCCTGTTCTGTGCCTGTGATCTTCCGTGGCGGGGGTCCCTCGTCTTCTGGCGCGGAAGGAGGTCAAGTCCGCGTGACTGACCCGATATATGCCGACGTATCTAACCGCTTGTCCCTCAATGGGTAAGCTCAGCGCATCAAATAAAGAAACAGAATGTGAGCCGATTAGACTCCGTCGAGATCCCGGATAAACGCCTGCACGTCGTTGATGTCGAAGTCGCCGTCGCCGTCGAAGTCAAACGGATCGGGATTAACAAGGCTGCCACTTCCGATGGCAATCCGGTAGAGGATACGCGCGTCGTCCATATCGACGACACCGTCCCCGTTGACATCTTCGTACAGCCCGTCGTCGTCCGGGTCGGCGGGATAGTAGGTCTCCCCGTCGATGGTAAAGCCACCGGGGAACGCGACTGACTTCTGGGCCGCACGAGTCGCATTCATGTGGCCGTCACCACGGTACCGCTGTGACGTGTATGGGTCCTCAAGCTCGAAGTCGCTGAAGACCCCAGGGACAACCTCATCGAAGTAACCGATGTTGACCCCGAACAGCTCGAAGACCGGCGGATACTCCGTGTCGATTTCACGGGCGGTGTTCTTGATGTGCTGTTTGAGTTGGTCGGGCGCTGCGCCGGGATTCTCGCCGACGACGAGGGCAACAAGTCCCGCGATGTTGGGCGCTGCCATACTCGTACCGTGAAGCGTCCCGTACTGTCCATACTGGCCACTCCCGACGCGAGCAAACCCACCCGGAACATCTGGCGGCATCGTGCTCAACACAGCGTCGAAGTTGGATGCAAGTGAGTTCCCACCGGGCGCGCTCACGTCGATGGAGTCCGGGCCGTAGTTGGTGTAGTAGGCCGGGAGATGTGTGGGAGCAACACTCCCGAAATCAGGTAGACCAGCCTCTGTCGTCCCGGATGACACCGGTCCGGTCGAACTCACCTGCAGGAAACCGGCGACAGTCCCTTTTCCGGAGTTGGTAATCGTCTCCTCGACAGCATCAATATTCGCGTCGGCGTTACCGGCTGACTCGACGAGCACTGCGCCGTTCTCACGGGCGTACTCACCGATGCGCCGGTAGGATTCGACACTGAGGTCTGAGTCGATGCTCGGTCCGTAGGGGCTGCCAGGGCCGAAGCTCATGTTCACGACATCTGCTCCGGCGTCCACGCTCGCGCGGATTGCGTTTAGGAACGATGCCGAGGAGAGGTACGGGAACACCTTCATGTCCAGCACCTCGGCGTCGGGCGCAACGCCGACGACATACGGCGAGCCGTCCCCAGACGCGTTCGCACCGCTCGCAGTCGCGATGCCTGCAACGTGGGTTCCGTGATAGTCGGTCGCAGCACCGATGCTATCAGCCGCAGAGAAATTCTGCGACGCTTCGGTATTCACGTCCAAATCTGGGTGGTCGGCATCGACACCGGAGTCCACGACGGCAACCGTGGTCCCCTCTCCGGTGATACCCTGCTCGTGGAGTTGTGCGATGTCCTGGGCCTCTTTGTCCCACTGGAGCGGGTGTGGACCGGGTGTTCCCTCTGTGGCTGTGTCTGTCGCGTCAGGCGAGACGGTGGGTACCGACTCGTCCGTCTCTGCTGCGGGGACACCGTCCGGCCGTTCGGGCGGCGAGATCTCCATCTGTATCTCCTGCCCGTACCGAAGACCAGAGAGTGCGCTTTCGCTACCCCGCACCGAGGCGAACCCGATCTCTGGTACCTCGTCGACAATCTCGACTTCGTCTCGCCATGCCTCTGACTCGGCCGAGCGCGTGTCAACCAGATACTGGTCGTCGATCGTTCCGGTCGCTTGGACGGCACCACCACCGCCAATCGCGACTCCGATTCCTCCAGCGATGCCGGCGAGTGTGGCTCGCCGGGTGAGCGTCCGTTCGCTATGTTCGTTTGTCATTGGTTTCCTCGTGTGTTACTCATCGAGCTGTTCGCGGCCAAGTGCCAGTAGTGCGGCACCAACGAGTGCGACGATTGCGACCATGCCACCGAAGCCGGGCTGGCTTCCCGAGGTTTCAGTCTCGGCGCTACCCTCCGTCGGCGTATCTGTCACAGGCTCCGGCGTCGGTGTGTCCGTAGCAGGAGCTGGTGTTGGAGTAGCCGTTACGGGCTCTGGCGTCGGCGTGTCGGTTCCCGGCGCCGGCGTCGGAGTGGCTGTCGCGGGTTCTGGCGTCGGTGTGTCCGTCGCGGGCGCCGGCGTCGGCGTTGCATCACCATCGCTCGGTGGCGCACCACCATCATCATCATCACCACCGCCATCGGCCGGGGTCGCGGTCGGGGTTGCTGGCCGCGTCGGGTCAACGACGGCGAACGTGGAGAACCCGGGGGTCGTTGCCTCAACTACGATCTGATCGCCTGTTGGGTTGACCGTCGTCTCGAGTTCTTCCCACGCGTCGTCTGCCTCGTCATAGCGGACCACCGTCAATTCACTCCCAGCGCCGTCAAGTGCGACGTTTGGCAAGGTGAATTGAAGTGTCGCGGACTGATCAGTGACCGAATCCGGTACCGTGATGTCCGAGACGCGAACTGAAGCACCGGGCGGCTGGCTGAACTCCTCGGGTGGAGCCGCGCGCTCACTGACGGTGACCGTGCCGCTTCCCTCGACCTCCTCGTTGTCGAAGGTGATGGCAGTCACGGATGTCTCACCGCCGCTGAACCCAACGTTCACCCCCGGTGTGTTCGGGTCGGTGTCTTCGATGGGGGCACTCGACTCCCCGTCGACCGTCTCGACGGCGAAGTCGACTTCAGCTACCCCACCGCTCGTCCACTCGTGATCGGAAGACTGTTCGCCCGTCTCCACGGTGAACTGGCGCTGCTCGTCCTCATCAATCGCTGATGCCTGCACTTTGAACCGGTACTGGCCGGTACTCGTCGTCACATCGGTTGCGACGACGTCGCCACGGTACGTCGCTGTGACCGTGACGCCGCTGACAGCGGTCCCTTCCGCATCAGTCACTTGGCCGTAGACGACTTGAGGCGGCTTTGGCTGTGCGCTACCACCGGAGAGGCCGACCGCACCGCCACCGATGGCGCCAAGTACGACGACGGCAGCAACGACGGCTGCGAGACCGGCGCTGCGAAGTCGCCGTGCGGAGCCTGAACGGTCCGTCGGCGTCGTCGGGTGATGCGGTGTGTTATGTGACATTGTGTGGAAGGGATGTGTTAGGCCTCGTTGTATACGCCACCACGCATCGGTGCTTCCGTGTACGTCTGATCAGACGTGACGAAGACGAAGTATGCCTCGCCGCGTTCGAGCTGATCAAACTCGTCAGCGCGGTATGACTCGTAGCTGAAGCCGTCGCTCGATTCGTCCTGTCTGAGCACCCGGAAGACGACATCCTCGAAGCTCCCGTCCTGATCGGCAGTTACCGAGGAGAGCGCTGTTTCGACCGTTTGATGATCTTCCTGGAAGTGCCCGACGAGATTGTACCCCTCGGTGAGGTCGACGCTGTTAGGTGCGTCCGCACCAGCGGGCACGTTGTTGACGTTGATTGGCACTGAGGCGTCCGCAGTCATCCGGACGATGTAACCCTCACCACCCTCGAGTTGGCTGAAGGAGTTATCCGGTGCACCGGGGACGTAGACGTCGAACTCGTTGTCAGCAGCATCGTAGCGGCTGATGGATTCGATGCTCTCGGTCGGAAGTGCCTCGATATTCAGGCCACCACTGGCTGCAGGCACCGACACGAAGTTGACGCCTTCCTCAAGTTCGAGGACGTCAGTGTGGATGGTCGTTGCACCCTCACTCTCACCGGCTGTGCCGGCGAGGTCGGTGTAGCTGTCACCGGCAATCGTCACGTCAGGCGTGTCGCCGGTTCGAAGCTCACCTTCGAGTACAATCTCAAGCGCGCCGAAGGAGCCAGCATTCTGCACAGCGACGATATCGCCGTTGAAGCCCTCGACTGAGACGTCGTCCGGAGACACTTCACTTGCCTGTATCGGCTCGCTGAACAGTACTCGCACGCGCGGTGTATTCCGAGTATCGTCAAGCTGGGCCGCACTGGAGACGCCAAGCAGGACAGCATCGGTCGGTGCTGGCGCTTCCGTATCAACGACAGCGGTCGCAGTCTGGTCAGCCTCACCGACTAACGCACTCGCGGTGTAGGAGCTATCTTCCGGTGCTTCAACCGTCGCGGTGTAGACACCTGCCGACTGTTCCGTGAAGCTATCAGGCGAGATACTCTCGGTGAAGCGGTCTTCCAGCTCGAAGCCTTCGACCGCGGTGAATTCACGGTTCGTCTCGGCAACCGAGACTGGGCCACCGAGGGTGTCGGCAATCGGCTGGTCACTCACCACGGTCACGGTGAGGGTAGTGTCGTCTGCGCTGAGACGCAGGTCCGGTACGTCACCGACCCCTTCCAGTACAAATGGAGCGTTGAGACGCTCATTGCCTGCAAGGTCTGAGACGCCAGCAGCCAAGCTGACCGTGTCGGTACCGGTATCAGCCGGCGAAACGGGCGAATCAAGCGTAAGCCGGAACTCAGTTGCGGAGAGTTCCTCAGCGCCGGTGACCGTGGTCGCGTCTCCACCACTCTCGTCGGTATACGTGAACGTCGATGCCGTTGTCTCCTCGACACCGAGCGGCTCACTGGTTTCGACGACAATGCTCGTCTCCCCGACCGCCGCGGTCGCAGAGATGACTGATGGACCAGTCGTGTCGTCGATCGTGACGGATCCAGTCACGGGATTGCCTGCCGCGTCGGTCGCGCTGCTCTCCACGGTAAGCTGTTCCAGGTCCTCAGGTGGAACCGCCTGACTGAGCGTGACGGGATACACAACTTCGTCTTCGTCGTCGGAGTCAGTGTCGATTATTATCGGGTCGGCCACTGAATCGACTGTGTACTCCTCGCCGGAGACCGAGATGACCTCAGTAGAGGCGGTTTCGAGCAGTTCGCTCGTCGTGAGTTGGACGACGGACGTCCCGGCGTCAACTTCTGCATTGAGCAGTTCCGGCGCGACCGTGTCCTTCTCGATCACCGCGTCGTCGGATGCAGATTGGCTCGAGGCGTCGGTCACTGTCGCGGTGACAGTGAGTTCACCATCAGCCAGCTCGGAGAGATCAAGCTCGGTGAAGCTAACCTCCCCGGTCACGTCGGTCTGCTCTCTCGTGACCATTGTCTCACCGTCCGTGACAGTCAATTCGACATCGCCAACCGTGTCGCCGATGTCGACCGTCACTGGCCCGTAGCTCTCGACGTTCTCAGCATTAACGGGGCCATCTGCGGTTAGTGTCGGCTCGCTGGGCGCCGAGGTGTCCGCGAGCGCGATCGTTGCACCGCTTGGAACTGGACGCGCGTTCTCGCCGTCAGTGTCTACGACTTGCTCAGCCCGCACGCTGATCAGGTCGTTACTGAGGTCCTCGCTGTCGACAGCCGCATCCAGTGTGAGCTGAACGGTGTCAGGAGCGATTCGCTCAACGCCTGTGATACTGCTCGCGGGACCAGCGTTATCCTGATACGCGAAGTCGCTGCGATCAAGCGCTTCGTCGCCGTCGCCTGCGACAACGGCTTCGGTGAACGTCACCGTCACAGTGTCACTGCCGACATTGGCGTTGACGGCCTCGAAGCCGGGCGCCTCGGCGTTCACATCAACTCCCGCCGGAGTCTGGTCGACGATCGGATCAGCATCGGTGTCGAGGTTCGTGTTGCCGTTCTCGTCGGTAGCAGTGACGAACACCTGATAGTCACTGTTGTCCTCAATCACCTCAAGCGTCGACAGATCGACGGAAACGGTCTGATCCGTGTTGCCGTTATCGATGTCTTTCGTCACCTGCGAGAAGTCCGCGTTCTCGAAGTCACCGGCCGCGAACGCAGGAACGGTATCCTCGGCGACGACATGGATAGTGACGCTCGCTGCGTTCGTCACATCTTGGTAGGTGTAGGAGACATCTACCTCGGCATCCGTGCCGACGTCGCTGTCCGGATCAACATTCACGTTGAAGACTTCTGGTGGCTCATCATCGACGACGACGTGCGGTTCGGCGGTCGTCCCCGAGACCGTCTCCCCGTTGTCGTCTGTCACCTCAACCGAGACGGTGTACGCACCATCGGCAAGCGTCTCGTCATTCTTGTCGAGGTCAAGCGCGAGACTCTTCGTCGTACCGTCGCCCGCGTATTGTGAGCTATCGACCGCGTACGTGTATGACGCATCACCGTCAGCCTGAGTCAGCGTCACCGTGACATCTTGGACGCTATCTCCGCTTTCCGTGTATCGATAGCTCACGTCGAGTACGTCCGTCGAGTCAACGAGTGTGCGCTCGCTCGGCGTCAGTACCTCAACGTTTGGTGCTGCTTCATCAACGACTACCGACTGGTCGATTGCCTGCAACGCATTACCCGCAAGGTCGGTTACCTCAGGACCGTCAGCAAGCGCCACCTCAACCGACCCCGTCGAGATGTCTGCGTCGCGGGCGACGGTGAGTGTGAACGCTTTGTCGTACGGTGAGTCACCGGTGGACACACTCTCGGGCGTCACGCCCCCGACCTCAAAGTCAGTGGTGTTAAGCGTGCTGTCGTCAACGGGTTCATCCACGGTCACGTCAACCGTGTCAATAGAGCCGTCGTCGTTGTTATCACGCAGTACCGCTTCGGTCACGCTTGGCGACCCCTCGCTATCGCTCCGACTCGTATCGCCAATTGTGACGTTCGTCACGGTGTTAGCGTCGTAGACGGCTTCAAGTTGCGCTGTTGACTGGTCTTCACCGTTGATGCCGGTGAAGCCATCCGAGCCTGTCGCATCGAATGTAAGGAAGCTCTCGGATGCGGCTCCTGTTACCGTATTCGACTCAACGGTCACGTCCGAAATCTCATCGGCGTTTTCGTAGAGGAAGATACCCTGTTCGAAGCCCGTGATATCGTTATCACGCAGGGTTGCTCCAGTCGTGTCACCTGCATTATTCGACACCAGGATCCCCTGCCCAGCGGCATTACCGTCGAATGTATTGTCGACGACAAGAGCATCCGTCGTGGAACTCAGAAGGATTCCTTGTGGAGTGGTCTCCCCAGTCACCTCACGCTGGACAAAGTCATTCCCTCGAATCTCGACGTTCGCCGCGTCACCAACACGCAAACCGTAGTTGCTTGTTGGCGAAATCGAGATGACATTGTCCGTCAGCGTGAAGCCATCTCCTTTCGTGTAAATAGTGGTACCATCCTCAAGATCGATGTCAAACCCAATGATACTCGTCCCGTCGCTGGGTCCGATTCCTGACTGGGTTACATCAATCTCTGGACGGTCACCCTCGGCTGCCCGAATTGTCACGTCGGATTCAGGGACGGTGAATGCGTCGTACGTACCGTCATACCCTTCGACGACAACAGTGTCGTCAGTCCCGACGTCTTCACTGTCGAGTGCACCTTGAATGGTATCAAAACCAGTGTTGCCGGCTGCATCTACCACATACGTGTTTCCTGCACTTTGCCCCACCGCTGCTCCAGCAAACGTGATGCTCGCCCCGAAGACAGAGACGACCATCAGTGCCGCTAGAAGCAGGGCACGTAATTTGTCTGGTGTTGAGTTATCTCTCATCATTCCCCCGAATGATTGCATGACAACCCTCGAGACGTCAAGCATCGTCCCATGATAAGGATTGTCACTCTCTGATAACGCCCCCCTTAACTTAATTACTGCTATATTGAGCAATGACCCTACCGATAATTTGCAAACGGTAAGCCAAAAATTGGATACATATATATTTTAAACTGCAAATAGAAAAGCTATACATATATTTGATATTGGCAGCCATTGAGGAGGAGAATACTGAAATTTTATTCAGCCGGTGGTACGCAAGTGGTTTTCCCACCGACTCATCCACTGATTGGCTGGGGCCCTAACCGACATACCATCTCAGTAAGGACAGCTAGTATGAACTGCAAGCAGTGTCCCATCAGTCGATGCTAATGATCGTAAGTGTCACATGTCTGTGATGTCGATGGGGTATTTCATTCATAGGTATCATGCCGCCAAACCCCATAGCACAAATATCTGGGGTGACAAAATATATGTGCTCCCTGAGCATAGCGTAGTGTATGTCAGACACCCCATCATCCTCCGATGGTCCCGACGAGTTCCCCACCGAAGAAGAGCTCTCAGAAGACCCAGTGACCGTGGATGATATTGACCCATTCAACACTGCTGACGACGATTTTGAGAGCATTGATGACTTCGCCGCCGCAGAGTGGAAAAGCGAGACCACTACCGACGAGCGAATTCGCACGGTAATCGATAGAACAACTACTCCGAAATCGGCGTCCGACATCGCAGAGACAGCTCTCGTCTCAGAAACAAAAGCCAGAACCACACTCAACAAGCTTGCTGATGAAGGGATCGTCAAAACACAGCAGACCGACTCTGGAAAACTGTATACCCGAGACCCAGAATGGCACCTTCTCAAGCAAATCAGGCAACTCGCCAGCAGCGAAACACTCGTCGATCAGATTCAGCGAGTAAAACAAGAAATCGCAGGGTACAAAGACAAATATGACGCAACTGATCCAGAGGAACTCCTCGTTTCAGACAAAGAACTCGACCAGAATGAGCTCAGCGATGTCTCTCACTGGCGGACAGCAGAACGAGAACTCAGTCACCTCAGAGCAGCATACCGTCTCAAAGAGGCAAAAGATCAGGCGTCCATCGTAACTGACCCGGCAGACAAGCAAACAGAGAAGCAGGCAACGAACTCCACCGGCAATCGGTCCCCACGCCAGTAATGGGGATGGGGAATGGCTCTCTCATTGATTCGGACGCGATTGATGAGGGCGTGAATCAGATGCGGCGACAACTCGGCAACGGAATCGTCGACGTCAAATTCCAGTATCAGAACGGTCACTCATTCACACAGCGGAACGGAGACGATATCAGAGCGGCACGAGTCACAGTCGCTCCCGGAATTCACGGACAAGGTGGGTATTTCGATATTCAATGGTGGGAGAATGAGGACTACAAATACCACTATCGAGAGAAGGAACTGGAATTTAGATTCGGGCGCGAAGCAACGAATGAAGCCACCGATAAGCCGGTACGCCACTTTCATCCACCCAATACTCGCAACGCACACAAGCAATCCTGTATCGGGGTTGACTACCCACCGGCACTTGTCACAATTGCTGTACTGAAGACGTGGTGGACAGCGGTTGAGAATGGTAATCGGGACTTGGTGAATGCGCAGGATGGCTTGCCGTGACATCCTCCTCGCCGTAAACAACGAGGTTTCCGACGCATGGTGAATGCCAGTCAGTCGTCGCTGGCAGAGGGTTCCGACTCTTTGGGCGTCATCTGCGCTGGTATGCTCTGCTCACACTGAGTCGTGACGGTGTCACAACCGCTCCCATCCCGAGGCGAGTCATCGCATTCCGCCTTGTCAAGCGGGACGCTCTCTCCCCACGGGTCAATCCGTCATGCGATATTCGCGGAAGCGGTGATGTCGGCCTGAACCAAATCTTCAGACTCGGTTTTTACCCACATTTCCCGGTTTCAGAAATGTAGAGCGATTTCATCCGTGATAGTTGGTAAATGGGACTACATTTACACTGCTGTACTACTGGTACTACTCCATAATGAAACGGAGGACGTTCGCATCTGCCGCATTACCCGTAATCCTAGGTCTGAGTGGATGCAACTCCCTGAGAGACGGGCAAGTTCAGGGAGAAAGTAACACAGAGACTGAGATGAAGACAACTGACTCTAAGACTGCAGAACCCACCAACAGTGATCAAGATACTGAAAGCGAGGGGAGTGACCGGGCTACGGTCGGAGTAGATCTGAATGCGCCTGAGAACTATCCGAAAGGCGGCCCCGGAGTCGTCGGTGTCACTACCACGGGACGTACCCAGACCGAATATAGCTATACGGTTCTGTTCGGTGATGAAACTCTTGACACGATTTCTGGCCAAATTGACGAGGGAGATATCTATGATGAACGCTATAGCGTCGAGTTTGATCAGGAGGATTCGGTCGAACTCCGTGTAGAAGGTGACCCGTCGGTGATACAAGAAAAATCTCGTACGATTTCACTTGTTGAGCCACGTCACGAATGGAACCAATACGGTGGAACGGTGAAAAACACGTTTAGCAATCTTCGAAGCTGGGGCCCTCATCTCGAGGCGACACACCAGTGGACGTCTGAAGAGAGTACCTACGGCCAGCCCGTGGTTTGCGAGAACAAGTTGTATGTCTGTAGTACTGACGAGGGCAGTAGCTTGGCATGTCTTTCTCTGGACACTGGAGACAAACGATGGGAGGTTGAGACCGACGGCGTGTTCGAGGGAGCCACAATTAATGATGGAATCATCTACCTCACCGAGATAAACGCCGGGGCGAAAACACGAGCTGTTACCACTGATGGCGACGACGTTTGGGAGTTCGAACACGACACGTACTCGAATGAGCAACGTTCAGGGAACCATACCCCGCAGTCGGCGTTGACGTATCATGTTCCAGTCGTCACCGGTGACACGGTGTTTGTGCACTCTCCTGAAGAGGGAGTATTTGCGTTGCACAAACGCGACGGGAGTGTCATTTGGAACACGAGCGACGTCAGGTCGATCTGTTCATTATCTGCCGATAGTGAGCGAATCTACGGCGCGGGACCGCTGACAGGCGACAAAAGCCAAACGTCTGGGCAGGAACAATGGATTTGGAGCATACATCAGGAGACTGGAGACGTGGCTTGGACCGCTCGCACGAATGTAACAACGAATCCCGACCGATATGTTGGCCCTGATGACGAACAATACGACCCCGCATTTCGATTTACACCGCCGAGTATTCACGACGGAAGCGTGCATATTGGAACGTCCCACCGAGTAACAGCACGTGGACGGGAAGGTGGCCCGATCGATGATGGAAACAATAACCATTTATTTAAAATAGATGCGGAATCTGGGGAGATAGAATACAAAACAGAAGTAAGCCACTACGTCCCCCCACCTGGTCCTGGCATCATTAGAGTTGGCGTATCTGCGCCGCTTAGTACATTTCTTGACTTCGTTCTGTGTAAGCCATTTTACAGCGATAGATGGTATTGGATGTCTCCTGAAGGCGTAAAGACGCGCTTTATTTCTGATGTGCTCTACAACGCTGACTTGGCTGTTCCACGTAACGTTGCTCCGGTGTCGATGGCAAACGGGGTATACTTTCTTAGCTTAGACAACAATCTGGTACAGATTGATAATGTGGGTGAGCCTCACGAAATCGTAGAGGATGTAGATCGTTTCGCTGACGGACTGATCATAGGTGACTCCAAAATTGTCGTCAGCGGCAGTGCAGGAATCCGCGTCCATGCACAGGATGCAGACTGAGGCACCGACTGCGTAATCTTGACACAGTGGGGGTGAGCTATCTCTGGTAACGATGCTCGACCGGACCGTACAGATGTACAATCCAACCCATCGCTTTGACACGTCAGCAGAGACAGCTCTACCCGACGATCCCACTGTCGCCTGGTCTCACGAATTTCAAGGCCCCGTGCGAGAGGTGGCTGTCTGGAACGAGTCAGTGTATATCGCCGCCGGAGACGGTATCGTAACGACTGACAAGCATGGCAATTTACAGTGGGCCTTCGAGAGTTATTGGTCGGTGCGGTCGTCGCCGGCGGTGGTGGATGGCACTGTCTACGTTGGGATTGAGGATGTCTACGCGCTGGATGCAGCTACTGGACTCAAGCAGTGGGCCTTCCAGGAGACTGATAAATGGGTCCCCTCGTCGCCGGCAGTGGTAGCTGGCACTGTCTTCATCGGGGATGGCAATGGGACTATTTACGCGGTAGATGGCAATACCGGCACTCAACAGTGGGCCGTCCAGACAGATGGCACGGTGCGGTCGTCACCGGCGGTGGTGGATGGGTCCGTCTATGTCGGGAGTAACGACGGGACCGTGTATGCGCTCGATGCAGCGACTGGACGCGAGGAGTGGACGTTCCGGACTGACGGCTCGGTGTACTCGTCGCCGTCGGTGGTGGGTGGCACCGTCTATGTCGGGAGTAATGACGAGACCGTTTACGCGCTGGATGCAGCCACTGGACGCGAGCAATGGGCGTTCAAGACCGATGACTGGGTAACCTCGTCGCCGGCAGTGGTGGACGGGATCGTCTATGTTGGGAGTAACGATGGAACCGTCTACGCGCTCGATGCAGCGACTGGACGCGAGCAATGGGCCTTCCACGCTGATAGGCAGGTGAGCTTGTCACCAGCGGTAGTGAGTGACACCGTCTACGTCGGGATTGACGACGTCCACGCGGTAGATGCAGCTACTGGGCGCGAGCAGTGGGCCTTCGAGACAGATAGCATGGTACACTCGGTGACGGTAGTGGATGGCACCATCTACATTGGGAGTGAGGATGGGATGGTCTACGCGCTGGATGGCTCAGGGACCGAGCTGTCCGGAAAAACTGAGCAGGCAGAGAACAAGACACAGATCTATCAAGCGTGTGCACGGTGTGGAGCCGATCTTTCTGACCACGACCCACTGAATTTCTGCCCGGAGTGTGGCGCGAAACAGTGACTCTCCGATGTGAGGGAGACAGCACTCGATGAATCTGCGTGGTTGGCTATACCCTCGGTATCGCTGCCTGAAGCTCGATCGTTAAAACGGAGGACAGATTGCTCATAGCGGCCTCGGTACACAAATCCGGTGCAGACGGTGGTATCGGAAGCAGAATTAGACTCCCTGGTGGAGTCAATCTATTCCGTCTTACGGACCATGTCCCGTCTCACGGACCACTTCTATAAATAGTTTATAACGAGACGGCATTCTGTTTAATCGGCGGCGGCTTCAGCGTCTCCATACCCGTGGTCGGTTGTCGGCCGTGTTCCAACCGTCGTGTGCCACCTGCCGTGGGCGATTTCGTCAGTCAGGCCATATCACGTCGCGCGCGGATGGTCGCGAAGATTGCATCGGCAAGTGACTCGCCGAGTGGCGAACACTCGAGTCGTTCCGTGCCGTGGCTGTCGCGGTACCGGCCGATGAGCCCGGCGTCGGCCAGCTGCTGGATGTCGTCGGCGAGGGCGGTGGGTGAGCGGTCAAACTGGTTGGCGAGTTGGGTGGTCGCCGTTGGGCCGGTCGTCAGCAGGTGGTGCATGATGGTGAATCGGGTTGGGCTGCCGAGAGCAGCCAAGCGGGCGACTTCTCGATTGAGATCGAGGTCGTCACCGAGGAGGGCCGTCTCGATGTGTTCGCGGGCGTTGGGAGTTGTCTGGTCGGCCATGGGTGGTTAGTGGTAATGTACGAGGAGTGGGTGTGTAAGCGAGGGGTTTGGATGGGACGGTGGGGCAGTGGCCGACTCACTCGGCATAGCATCGGTCCTCAGCGAGTTCCGCCCCGGTGTAGTGGCGGGGAATCTCGCGTTCGCCAAGGAGTGCGTGGAATTGTTGTGGCGTTCGGTCTGCGAGTTCGCGTGCGTTCGCGAACGAGAGCAGATTCTGCGCGTACAGTGCGATGGCGAGTTCCTGCACGAGTCGCTGTGACCGCTCCTCTTCGGGTAGTCGTAGTGCGTCGTATATTGTATCGTCAATTTCGATTGTCGGCATGGGTACGTGTTCGTGATTTCGGCTGGTGAATGTTTGGCAGACACTGGGTGGCAATCGTTGTTACTCGTGAGGTATCGTAGATGAGGGAGTGATTTGAATCAACTGCGGGGGCAGCGTCCTAAGTCCTGCAGTAGACCTCGTTCCAGTGGAACACAGTATACGCTATTGGTAGTGGAGTAGTCCCTTCGACGGTATTAGTGTGAGGAAGCATTCGCTACTCGGGAAAGAATGACATAAACACACCCGTGAGGGTATCCAAACCATGGATCTCAGTGCACTTGTCTCAACGGCACAGTTTGGCTATTCGTATCTGACTGGACAGGAATCGACGACTGAAGCTCGGCGGGAACTATTTGATGCAGTTGTTGGGCAAGAAAGTTCAATCACGCCCCAGAATGGGTCACGGATATCGACTCGCATACAAAACTGCGCATATCTCGATGAAGAGGGGGTCTCCCTCCTGATAATTCGAGTTCACGACCCAAATCACCAGCGTCGTATGGAGCGGCTTGAGAGCGATTTCAAGTATTACTACTTCAATACTTACCGCCGGCATACGAGTGAGTTTGCAAATCCCTTAGTCACAGAGAAACGGTTCCTGTCTCGGGGACCTAATGAATATAACGTAGAATTCCGTGTAAAAAGCCGAGATGCGCCGACAATGCAACTCCTCGCTGAACGTGTAGAGATCATTATCGCCAACCTGTATTCTGATCTTCACCGCTATTTCGAAGAGATGTATGCGGAGTATCACACAGAATACGACATTACACGAGAGATGGACGGCGGAAGCATGGAGTCAACGATAACAACAGATTTGGATACGTCTGAACTCATTCCTCAGCCGAACGAGTACACGTTTCGGAACACCTCGGGGCAAGAGATATCCGAACTTGAACGTGTAGACCTATCACATCGTGTTGATGATTATATCAGGTGGACTCTTGAGTCGCTGGACCCCCGCACGTGATAGTCAGAGTGTGGGTACGCTCATCTAACACGCTGGTTGGCTTAATGCACTCCCTCCCCGCTCCCAGTGAACAATTGAACCTCCTGAGCGAGAGTGAGGCCGGGCCGTCACCCCTTCATATATACTGGTAGCCAAGCGAGTTAAGCGACCGAAGCCAACAAGTCTGGACTTACCGCCCGTGTTCTACCGCTCGCTCCGGGTCGACCTCCGCCAACGCACTCCGCAACTCCGACCGCGCCGCTTCATTCTCCGTCGAGATATGCGCCAACGCTGCCTCGATCCGCGCAGCTACAAATTCCTCATCGGGCTCGTTCAAACTCATACACCAACCTCCGAGCGCTCGATCACGCCCGCAATCCCGCCGCCGTACAACAACTCATCCCACCCGTACGCCTCGTCGACCGCGCCAACGAACTCATCGAGCGTCTTCCCGTTGAGATGATATCGATGCACTCGCTCGCCGTCGTCCGACACGACGTGCACTGTCCGCGTCCGGAGGTCCGCAACGTAGTCACAGTCACGCGTGCGCCCAAGCACGAAGTAGGCAGGCCGGTGGCCGAGTTGTGGGTCGGGGGAACTGATATGCGATGCGCCGGTCGAACCGTGGCCAGCAGATTCTTTGCTAGCCGTGTCTGATTTGCTCATGGGTTCGTGTAACCCACTGGCTCGCCTGTCTCCAGCAGGCGGGCGTTTTCGCGCCAATTTACGGCCAGTGAGTCTACTTATGGCTATGGCCTAAAGCTCCAAAAACCCTTTGCATGTAGCAGAGCTAATTAGCACATGGTTCAGGGCAAGCTCACCGCCACTGATGAGGAGATATTGGAATGGATGCGGGAACAGGATGAGCCTGCATATGTTGCATCAGAGGTAGCGACGGAGTTTGAAATGTCCACCGAGGCTATGCGCAAGCGGCTTGAGAGCCTCTCAGAGGAAGGTTGTGTAAACCGAAAGAAAGCAACTCAGAGAACTGTGTTGTGGTGGTTACCGAAGCAGACTCAGGTAGATTCTTCTGAGTAGTGCTTACGTCCATCGTCCGTTATCCAGTAAATCACAGTCCGTTCTCCCGGCTTCTTGCGGGCTAACAGGCCTCTATCAACAAGCCGGTCCATAGCCTTGCGTGCAGTCTCTGCGCTTGTATCGAACGATTCGGCAATTTCAGCGGGGACGAAGGCAGGATCCGGAGACACGACAAACTCATGTAGGAGTTCCACTGGATCGATTTTTGGGTCAGGTCCCCGGGACATATTTGCTATCTGTCCCGGCGTTAGAAGTAAGCTATTGATTCAAACCCCTGCCCGAAGCCAAATGTTAAGTGAAAGCCAAGAGTATGCTCAGCCATGCCTCTACGACGCGGATTGCGCACCCACGAAAAGGGTGCGACCGTGCTCGAACACGGCCGCGTCGTGGGGTCTCTACCCGAGACATGTACACGCACGACCCGAACGCCGAAAATCGTTGTGTCGTCCGCTCACCAGCCACGCCAACGGGTGACCGAGCATGACGGCCCCGGACTGCACCGCCTTCCAACTCCGACTGCTCGCACTGCTTGACCGTCGCGATGACGCCCCGAAAGGCGTCACCATCAAACAGCGACTGGAAGCCTACCTCGGCGAGCAGATCAACCACGGCCGCCTCTACCAGAATCTCGATACACTCGTCGAGGCCGGCTATGTCGAGAAGCGCCCCCGCGATGGCCGGACCAACGCCTACTCGATCACCGACGCCGGCCACGAAACACTCATGACGGAGCTGGCGTGGCTCCGCGGCGAGCACACGCCGGAGGCACAATGACCGCCAGTCGCGTTGGCGCGGTCCTCTACGATCACACACCTGGGCCGGCTCGGCTCGCACACGTGATCGACGAGACCGAGACCGACGGGCCCACCCGCTACACGCTCACGGACGCGACCCACACGCAGACGCGGTACTGTGACGGTCCCACGCTCCAGACGGAGTACGTCCCGGCCGGCTGGCAGTGGCCGATTACGGAGCCGCCGCTTCGGGCGTGGCCCCAGCCATCGTTCGCGCCAGCAACCCGGGTGATCCGTGGGCCATGATAGCCCAGCGGCACACAACGCCGACGGCTCAGTTGCAGCGTGGGACCACGACTGGTACCACGCCGCCGACTGTTGAAGAAGAAAGCCCACGAACGCGTGGCCCCCGTCGCGTCACGATTCTCAAATTCACGCAAACCCACACACTGCGGCAGGACGACCCGACCCACCCCCACCAGCCCACGCCTGGCTTCGTTTTCAACACCCTACTACTACACTACCATCCAGTTACCACACACACCACACACGTGAGAGGACAGGCGGTGTGTGGCACCGGCGTGGTACCACGGCGCCGCCGTATTGAACGCGGAGGTGGCCAAGATGAGTGATCGTGTCCAACTCGGCTGGCACGTCCCCACCGTCGTGTGGGAGCGGTTCGAGGCCGATGTCGAAGCGAAATTCGGCAGTAACGGGCCGTACGAGCGGTTTGCGCTCGAAGTCGCCATCCGTGAGTACATCGACGATGACACCATCCTTGCCGAGGCCGAACGCCTGCTGCGCGAGCAGACAGACGCTCGGGCGCTTTCTTCTTCAACAGTGCTCGTGGGGACCGGCCGGTACCAGGGTGAACCCACGAAGAAACTGATGCACCGTGTTGATCGCGAGCTGAAGGAGCGATTCACGCAGTTTGCAGACGAGCATGACGCCCGCTCGTACGGGCGAGCGTTGGCTGCAGCGCTGGATACGTACACGGACGGCGGGCGTGACCGCCGGATTCTCGAGCAAGCACGCCAGCTTGCCGACGAGCCAGACACACCAGATAGCGACGGCGATGGTCCCAACGGTGGGACCACCGAGCCGCGCGTTGAAAATCGTAGCTCCGACAGCGACGTGTCCACAGCTGCATTTTCAACGGCGTCACAGACTGGGACCACCCCCGACACGTCTTCAGCCGAGACCACGGAGACCGATGCGTCGACGACTACCGACACGGCCGAGTCTGCGACCCCAGCCCAGCCCCAGCGCATCGACCGCGGGAAACTCATCGCGATTGCCGAATCGCTCCCGAACGAGACGATGCCGAAACCCGTCGTGCACGACACGATCACAGCGGAACTTGGGACAGACGAGCCCGCCGTCGTCGAGCGGTATCGCGAGGCCGTGCTCGAGCATATCGGCGCCGGCGAGCATCCCCACCGCGATGACATCTATCTCACCGACACGTATCGCGAGAGTCAGTGTCTGTGGGCGGATCTGAGTCGGTCAGACCGCATCGTCTTATTGCGGTGTTTCGCCGCGGCCGAGGCCGTTGACAACACAAGTCGCACGGCCACGTTCGACTACCGGGAGGTGATGGAGGTCTTCGAGCACAACGCCGGCGGTGGTGGACCATCACACCAGTACGCGTATGAGTTGATGGAGGCCGCTGGGGAGGCGCAAGGGTTCGAGTACGGGAAATACCACGGGCAGTATCAACTCCGTGTCGATCTCGACCGGGTCGAGGAGTCGGTACTACACTACGCGCTGGAGGATAACCCGCAGACGTCGCGCGAGGAACTCGCCTATCAGGGGGTGATTACCAGTTACGGGGCGAGTCAGCCGGGGACAACGCAGGCGGCCGGCGACGACTGACGATGAGCGGGTCGACGAGCGTAGCGGCCGTGAGCGGTAGTGCCAGTTCCAGCATGCCAGCACGGACTGGCCGTCGGACGACTGGCGCCAACCGCGCCCGAATGCGACTTGCGATGGCACGATATCGGTACCGTGCCCTCTCGCTCACCTCGGAGAGAGCCTCTGAAGAGCCATGTGGGCGATCACCTGATGAGCCTTCGGAGTCATGCGTCTCCGGTCTCGTACTGGTAGGTCGGTCGAACGTCCGCAAGCAGTGTTTCGACAATTTCCCAAAGCATCAGGGATGGCGTCTCGTGCTCAAATGTAATCCCCCATCGATCCTCCGTTTCCGTAGTTGAATACTGGAAATGTGCCTCCCCAAGCTCAGGATGGTCCCCATCTTGATGCCAGCCAGCATGAAAGCCGGTATTCGGGTCCGTGTAATTGATCCGGATCCAGTCGGTCGGGTCCTGGCGGTACCACTTGATCGTCAACTCCGGTGACTTGGGACCTGTCGGAGGGTCCAGACGAGCTGGATCGAACGTCGCTCGCAACTGCTTGGCCTCAATCTCGTCCGGCACATACGTAACTGCCGAAATCTGCGGCACACGATCAAGTACATCTCGCTTCAATTGCGCGTAGAGATTCGCGTTCGGGTTCCCGCCAGAATGTGGCACCGACATCAACTAGCTGTGGGCCTCTGTGGACTCTGTCGTCGGTGTAAGGAAATTCCACTCACGGATTGCGAACCCGACGATTTCGATCCGGTTTTGCAGGTGCTCCCATTCACGGGCTATCGCTCGTCGCCGATCTTCCTCCGCAGCGGCAAGCGTTGCGTCAGCGAGCGTTCCACGAAGCTGATTCGGTGACTCAACGCCGAATTCCTCCGCCCAGTCGCTGATCTGCGCTTTCATCTCGGTGAGCCGGTCCGTGAGTTCCTCAACTGTGTGCCCACTGTCGCGAAGCCGCATCGCCTCCTGCAGTGCCTGCCGGCGGGAATCTGGATAATACGTCGTATGAGTACCGCTGTCGTCACGATGGAGAATGCCATCGGCGACAAGGCGGTCAAGTACTCGCTTGGTTGGCTCGTGTGACCAGCCCGCCTCAGAGGCAATCCAGTTGGCCGTCCGGGGCTCCGACAACTGCTGGGCGGTCATCCGGACGCGGTCTTCCCCTGTCGTCTGGCGGGACATGAGGCCTTCAGAGTCCGATGCATCGTCGGCCATGCAACACAATTCGAGTCGCTTCTTAATATATGTTGTGGTGGTTGGCCCTATATCGAATGCTTACCTCCGCTATCATTCCTCGCTTCTGGAGGGGGACGGCGGTGGTCTCACGAAGGAGTCTGTGAATTGATTGAAGACGCAGAGTAGTTGCTCTCGGTGTTCGTTCGAACTGGCCACCTCCCAGCTGGCGATGCACAGTTGCTCCTTGACGAGATCAGCGACGCCCGTAGCTGGGACGCCAACAGTTACGTCCAGCGAGCCCGCTCGTTGCTCGACGACCCCTGACATTAGGGGCGTTCTCACGCCAGAGCACGATGACATCGCGGCGGTCGCGGAGTTCGGCACTTGCGAGGTCGCCGCCGGCGAGCGACTGTTCGAGCGCTTCCCACATCTCGACGTCGTAGGTCGCCTGCCACTCCTCGAGCTCCTCGGGGATCGCGGCCAGTTCGTTCTGCAGTTCCTCGCGGCTGTTCTCCTCGATGAGCGTGCGGATCTCCTCAAGGAGCCGTCGCGTGTAGTCCGGCTGGTAGCGCGTGGTCGCCGTGAGCGGCAGCACTGTGCCAGTTGGTGTGTGTCCGTACACAGTGGCCTACCGAGCGACGTGGCCAGCTAAACCCGTGTGTACGCGACGGCCCGCCCCGCTCGCCACTGCCGGCCTCCGCGTCGCTCGCGACCGACCATTCCGGGCGGTCTGCCTGCGGTAGCGGGCGGGCTGCCGGACTAAGGTGAATGTGCCCTCGACGCCAGCGCTTCACGCCGGCTGGTCTCGGGGGAGCGGACCTTTATCGCCTATCGGCCTATAATTCTCGACGATGGACGAGGAGACAGACACCGTTTACGTCGCCGCACAGATACAGGTTGAGGACTGGGAAACCTACCGAGAGGAATACATGCCGAAGACGTTCGAGCGGATTACTGCTCACGGAGGGGAAGTATTAATCGCCACCGAGGAGGCAGAGGAACTCGAGGGCGAGTGGGACGGCAACTGGACTGTTCTAATCGAGTTCCCCAGTGAGACAACAGCCCACGAATTCATGCAGGACGATGAGTACGTCGAGGTGATGAGCGCACGGCACGAAGCCAGCGCATGGAGCGACGTCGCGATGTTTCCGAAGTTCTCGGGGTGATCAAGCAGCCTGTTAGGGACGCAAAAGAGGGACCCCCTGTTTTCGCTGAAATGTCCAGTCGAAGCTGGTTGGATACCCTGCAGTCAGGGCGACATGGTCCCTCGCTTGATCTGCTGGGTGCATCATTTAGCCAGCATCCTGTGAGTATATCGATGTTTGAGGCTGAAGGAATGGAATGCAGCCCGTCAGCTCGTGGCTCTCGACTGACCTGTCGATGTCAGTGTTCAGGGGCTAAACACCGCCTGCGCTTGGAATAGCCTCCTTGGGGAGGTGGGGTAGCTTGTACGTGCGGTCGCCGGTTTCAACGATGATAGTCTCCGTGTCGAACCATCGGTCAATCCTCGTTTGGTGAGTTGTTGCAGTCGCTAGCTGTTCGGTGTCGAGTCGCCACTGTGGGCCGAGAACGCGGTCGCGAGCCAGTACGCCACCGGCCACGTCATACGTCACGAGGAGATACCGAAGCGAGCGGTCCACGACGCCCACGACGGCGGCCAGTAGTAAGAGCCACGCTGTGATGTTCCCCATCAGAACCAGCAATCCCACGCTGTTTGTCGTGATGCCGAGAATGGTGAATAGGCCGATGAAGACGCCAAGAACAAGAAGCACTGGTGACTGGAGTCCCCGTGTGACGCCGTTAAGCACGACGGCGCCAGGGTGTGACCGATAGTTCGTCGGTGAGGTCTCGAACGTCGTCTCCAGAGGCGGCCAGTCCTCATACTCGACGGCAAATCCAAGCTCAATATCGTCGGTTCTGTCGAAGGCGATGAGCCGATCCCGGTAGATGTTGGCGAGGTCACCAAGGAGCTTCACGCCGATAACCGCGAGCAGGATACCCCAAGCCGGTGCACCGACAGTGGCCGCCATCCCTGCAAACAGCATCGCTGTCCCAACGCCCATGATAGGGACGAGTGCTGATCGTAGTGGATCCCCAACGGGAACATTCGTGTACTCACGGTTCCAGAAGTAGGCGACTCCCTCCCCGATTCGGGTTACAAAGACGGCAAGAAAGCCGAGCAGTGCGGAGCCGGCTGCTCGATCTATCTCTGATTCCGGCAACTCCATGCCTGCACCGCCGATGCCGATACTGCCTGTAATAGCCCACACAAGACCGAAGCCGACAATCGCTGCAAACACCGGCGGCAAGTTCGCCGGGCGAAGCATTGCCTGTGTCCCCGGCAGGGGAATCCCGCCGCGCTTGGTGACGAGAGCCCCAAACAGCAGTGTTTCCGTCGGACTATCGTCGTACATCGGTGGATACTCGGCGACCACTCCCTCCACCACTGCGACGACAAGATTGACGCCGAGCTCAAACCAGTAGATCAACAGTAGTGCAAGAAGCGACCAATCAAGCGCGAGGACACCGACGACTGGAACGGCATTCAAGACAAAAGCACGGGCGAGTGCTCGGCGTCGAGACTGGTCGGGGGATATCAATTCATCACCTCGTTGTGGCAACTATGACTTGAACACGTTGCATTTGTCAGCTCACTTGACGGCTTACCCTGCGAGACATCTCAGCAGAACCCTTCCGGGTGAACCCTGGAGGAATTCGGCCAGCGCAACCGGCACACACATCGGGGAGCATGCGAGAACATCCTGCATGGACATATCGATAGAGGGGTGTGTACCAGCGGAGCCACCCAGCCGTCCCCAGGAGCATACATTCCGATAGAGGGGTGTGTCTTCGCACCGACTTCCCGCTAAATCAGTCGGTAAACGCCTCCAGTACAGCTATCTCTACCCAATACATTTCGATAGAGGCGGGTGCCATCACTCAGCCATTGTGTCCCCGCCAGTCGAACAATTCGATAGAGGGGTGTCTGGTTGTGGGCCGAAACATTCCGATAGAGGGGTGTCTCCCAGCCGATCAGCTTTCGCCGCGAAGTTGTGCGGCAACGACACTATCGAGTTCGTCAGGGTGCAAGTCGTTGATTCGGGAATCCTCACGAAGCGTTTCCATGATGGTCGTCGGCTCCTCGGCGAACCGGAATTCAAGGAACACACCACTCGTCGGGCCACGTGACTGGCGCTCGAACTCAACGAGCGAGTACGTCGTGAGTTCCTTCATTTTGTTCACGTAACTCTCCTGCTGGTACTGCTCGGCATCAATCGACTCGCAGATATACTCGTAGACACGGAAGCCGGTCGTCGAGCGCGCTGTCCCATCGGTGGACTCAGCCGCCACCGCGGCCGTCGCATACAGACAGAGCTTCTTCTGGGTCGAGATGCCGCGGACGACCTCAAGGACCCGATTCTTCTCGACGTTCGCTTGGGCTTGCTCGACGTGTTGGGCCGTGACCGTTGCATCCCCGCCGCGCTCGGCAAGTTCCCCAGCGACGCGCATGAGATCGATCGCCTTCCGTGCGTCACCGTGCGTCTGTGCGGCATACGCAGCTGCGAGCGGGATTACGTCACCATCCAGCACACCGTCGGCGAAGGCATCCTGCCGTCGATGGAGGATATCCTGCAGTTGGTTCGCATCATAGTCACCGAAGTGAACCTCCTCAGGCGTGTACGAGGAGAGGGCTCGTGAATCAACCTGCTCGAGCATCTTGGTGTCGTTGGAAATTCCGACAATCGAGACGTGGGCATCGAAGGCATCGGCTTGCCCACCGGCTCGCGACAGTTGGTACAGCAACCGAGAGAACGCGGGTTCATCCTTATCGCGACGGCCAACGAGCATGTCGAGTTCATCGAGGATGATGACGACCGCGTCGAAGTGGTCGTTGACGATACGATAGAGTTCATCCCATTTCTCCTTGGTCGCCACCCCGTGTTTCGGGACTTCGACCTCGACGCCAGCAGCGTCAGCAGCGCGTTCAGCGAGCTCATAGACAGCAACACCGAGGGTATCCAGGTCCTGGCAGTTGAGCTCGATCGTGCCGAAGCGGATACCTCGCTGTGCACAGATGGCGTCGATCTTGTCACAGACGGCCTTCGAGATGAGCGACTTCCCCGTTCCGGAGGGGCCGTAGAGAAAGAGATTCGGTGGTCGATTCCCGCCAATCGCAACACGAAGCATCCGTGTGATCTCGGTCAACTGGTCGTCACGGCCAACGATGCGGTCTTCATCGACAACGTGTGTCGGGTCAAGCAGGCTCCGGTCCTGGATCAGCTGCGCTCCCTCATCGAACTCGAGCAGCATATCCTCGATAGAGGGATCGGCATCGTCGGCGTCGGGAGTCATAGACAGACTCTGTAAGGGAGATGGCAAAAAGCTTCGGACACCTCTATCGAAATGTATCATACGTCAAGACAGCGTAACTGGTCGGTTTAGTACAGAATCGAAGTTATCCGCGGTGCCGAGACACACCCCAGTATCGAAATGAACACGGGGAGACACACACCCCTCTATCGATATGTTCGAGCTGAGCGTGTGTCGGCCGCGAGAAGCCCAGTATATCGGCGAGAGCGGGTTAATAACGTATGTTGACGGTAGAATCGGCGAGGCTGTCGAATTCTTGATCGTTTTCTCTTTTCTTTCTTCTTTCTAGTAACAACACAACACACACACACACCTGTATCGATTTGTTCGAGATGTTTCGTGCTAGGTCGTCACACCCTTAGTCCGTCAGCCGGAGTAATCTGCAGTCTTACCCTCGTTATCCGGCGATAATCGACACTCTCGACGAAACCGATGGCCGACGCTGGCCACAGACGCCCAGGGGGAAACATATCGATAGAGGGGTGTGTGTCCCCCTCAAGGACGCGTGGGGATATCTCCTCACCGACCAGTTCTTCGAGCTCGTCCGCGATTGGTACTGTTGGCAACGCTGTTCCCGCCGTCGCCCGTTGTAGTCGAGTCATTCACTGCGATTCACGAATCGTCGCGACCGAGGTCGCACGATTTGCTCGGCTCGGGTCGCCATCGTGGATAATGAGGATATCGTCTCCAGCGACGACCGGCGCCCGATCTCCGATCGTGAACCCGGCATCACCAGCGTTGGGTAGTTGCACTTGATATCCGTGTCCTTCTGGCTGAATGCGGGCATGGACGATTCGGTGAAGCGACCCTGCATCGCGAGCAAGCGACGTGATTCGTTCGACGCGGTCGCGTTCCGTCACCGCGTCACGGTTCCCAACGAGAATTGTGTCGTCCACGGCAGCAACGAACACAGGTGCGGTCCCTCTCTCAACTCGCCATCCGCTGTTTCCGTCACGAGTCCGGCAGCCCGTACTGGCTGTGTGATCTGCAAGGCGAGTCCACCGCCAGATCGTTTGATGCGGTTCGGGGCCATACGTTCGTATTGTATACGAACGAGCAAGCGTGTACCGAGGGGTCTGTTTTCCGGAATCGAGTACCGTCTATGACTCGATCACAATAGATCTCGATAGATACAACGGTACCGTTTCGACTGCAGATTTCCCGTACGCAACTGCGAACACGAGGGCTACGATTGGTCAGACAATGAAGCACTGCACACTCTCGTTCGTATCGCATACGAACAAGGCACACCCCTCTATCGAAATGTTCTACGGGTTCTCAAGCCCAATCTGCACGCATCATGACCTTTGATATCTGACTCCAACTCTGTCTCGGAACTGATGGTCTGTCTGCCCGCTTTCTGTCCGATGGAGTCAGATAACCGATGAATAGTGCTACATCTCGATAGAGGGGTGTCTCCTCCAGCAGATGCATGTGATGACTATTCGGGTGTCGATAGGGGTAACTTCGAACTCAGCACCGCCGTGTGAACTGCTGTAAGCTCCCGTCGGTGTTGCTAAGTTCCGCTCTACAGGTGGAACAGGCCGAGTGTCTCAGGGCTTGACCCCGAGGCGGTTCACAACTGTCGATACGCCACTTCTGTGCCAAGTTGGGTGAACTACTCAATTAGTCATGATACGCTGTCACGTCCTCTTGGAACCCGACAAAATGCTCCAATTCATCTTCATCGTCGTACAGTGGCGCAAGGGTCACACGATTCCAGAACATCTCACCATTCTTCCAATAATTCCGAAGCTCAACGGAGACAGGTTCCTCTGCCTCGATTGCATGACGCATCTCTGTGACTGGCTCTTCTTGTGTCTCCTCGCCCTGTAGAAATCGGCAATTTCGACCAATGACTTCGTCTCGATGATACCCAGTCAGTTCGACAAACTTGTCGTTGGCGTAGATGATGGAATTATCATCCTGTGATGGATCACTCATTGTGATTCCAATTGGTGCCTTGTCCATCGCTCCCTCTTTCATCGACAACTCCTTGCGTATCGCCTCTGCTCCATCCGTCTCCGAGATGGTGCAAATCATCGTCTCCTCGGTCGTGAATGAGAGGAGATGGTCGACAGTAATCTGTTCACCACCTTTCGTCACGAACACCGTCTTTCCTCTCCACTGTCCACTCTGCTTGGCAGTTGGGATGATCTCGTCGTACGCGATGGAGATATCTGCTTCGGGGTAGAGCGTGCTGAAGTGTTCTCCGACGAGCTCACCGGGGTCATACCCCATGATATCGGCGTATGCTTCGTTCACGTAGATGAAATCACCGCTGTCATCAAGGGAGCTGATGCCATCGTACGCGGTCTCGATGGCCTGGAATCCCCGTTCAACCTGCATTTCGGCGCGGCGTCTTGCCACTGCTTGGTCAATATTTCGCGAGCAACTAACAACGCTGTTAGCTGCGGAAGAGGTGCAGCCATTCGGCACGGTAGCGCGTCGTTGAAGCAGGAAGCCCCGAGGTTTGACCTCGGGGTGAGTTCACGAATCAAGAACCAGTTCAATATATCACTTTCTGAGGATTTCAACAAAGCTCAAATCATTAAAGGCTCCAGCGTCGATATGCTTGTCACCCATTATCACTGCCGTCTGAGTCTTGTGGTATCGATTCTCTGTTCCGATAAAAACGAACGACTACGGTAGTACCCGTGGTACCAGTAGACTGGAACTCAAGTTCAGCGCCCAGTTGGCTTACTGCCCAATTGACGAACCAGAGTCCGACACCAAGCCCGTGTTCAAGTTGTGTTTCGCCCGATTCGGTCAATAAATCACGTTCCCGGTCTGGCATTCCGGGACCATTGTCTGCGATTCGGAGTTGCGGGATGTCATCAACTGTTGTTTCAACCTCGACATCAACTCGTATGGGATCATCTGAGTGAACGATGGCGTTCTCGACGAGCTCAGTCATGAGCCGGTGTACAACGGTCCGATAGGAGGTTAATTGTAGCCGCTCCGGTGCGGTGACTGAGATGCTGCTATCCGGGTAGTCATCCCGGACCCTCGTGACGACTTCGTGGGCGACAGCAGCAATATCGACCGTCGACGGAGCGCCGACGCTATCGGTCATAACCTCTTCAGCCTCCCGTGCTTTCCGACTGACCGAGGCAAGTTCTCTGGCACTATGCTGAATTGATGTCCGGTGCGTATCGTCTTCTACGTGATCCGCATGCGCCAAGATCACGTCGAGTTTGTTCCGGGCGTTGTGTCGAAGCACTCGATTGAGTACTGAGAGCCGCTGTTCACGGGTCCGCTGATCGGTTACGTCTCGGAAGACAATTGTCCGGGCCACGGGCTCCTCGTCGCTGTCGCCTGTGTCGCGTTCGACGTCAGAAACCGTGTACTGAAACTGACGTCGGCCCTTTGTGGTCTGTAGCGAAACGACTCCTGTAGTACCAGTTGATAGATCTATCCCGTCGAATCCATCAACGGCCGTGTCGAGTGGTGTCCCGATTACGTTTTGTGTCATCCACCCAAACAATTCCTCAGCTGCTACATTGGCATCGAGGATTTTTGATTTCCAATCTACAACGACAACTGCCTCCTGAAGCGATTCGACAACGCGTGACCGCGCGACATAATCAGCCTTCGGGAACCCTGTCAATACTGGATAACGTTGAATCGCAACTGTCAGTAGCACTCCCGAAACTAACAACCCGCCTGTAACTCCATCGATAATCGAACTTCCGTCGAGCCAGCCACCAATAATGTACGGCGCTGAGACTGCTCCTAGTTGAACTCCAACCTGTGTTCTTGAAACACGTCCGTGGTTCCAACCGTAGCTAATGAAGAGAAAGGCTGCGTAGACAAAGATTATAATTATCAAGAATAATTCAGCACCGACGAGTGACGCGAGTGAGCGACGAATCTCCTCCCTCGTTGGGTCACCCTCGCACGTGGCGGCTGCCCCAGTTAGCGGGAGCGCCAGGAGAACAAACAGCGCGCCTCGGAGGAAAGTAAAGCCTGTTTCTCGGCCGGTATACCCGAGCACATAGACCAGCCATATCGCGGGAAGAAACACAATCGGTATAACCTGCGCGATAGCAGCCAAATTCGATCCGACCCCCCACGCGTTCGGAAGTTCAGAGATCAGCGAGAGGAACGCCCACAACAACAGACTGCCGGTCATTAGCGCAAAGGGGGCCGCATTTGGCGGGGATCGATCCTTCGCAGTTTGCCACGTTACCCATATCAATAGTCCAATAATGACTACATCAATGGAAACTGAGAGTCCTAATGAGAGCAGCATTGATAGGGGGCGTTCGCTTTCGAATATTCAAACAGAATTGCATTGAATCGTCAGTCGGTTACAGCTATCATCGGGGTCAATCATATTGATTGATCAAGTGAATCATACATAATTTCACCACACCTGTTACTGGTCCAGAAACGCAGATATCTCAAGTGATATACCGGTCCCAAGTGTGACCTCCTCCTCGCCGTAAACGACGAGGCTTTCCACGGCACCGCACCGCTGGGTTGGGATATTTGCTGGTTTACGACCGGTCGGCATGACAGGCCAATGGCGGGGCCACGCCGCCGTTACTCCTATCCCAGCATGGGACTCGGAGTTATCATGGCCGAGACACCACAGCGGTTCGAGAGTGTGTCTCGAACATTCTGCGTCTCGGAGTCCCGATATTGTGCATTTGACTAGGCGGTGTGACCGCCTCGGTGTACGTTATGCTACAGCACGATGCCAATTAAATATCCGTATTGTTGCTGAACGTGGGGGGTGGAAGCGTTGCCGGATTCACGCCCGTCGTGAACGGCGGGATTCTCTCCTCGAAGAAAGATAGTACTTTCTGAGTTTGTTAATTCGTCCGACGGCTAAGCAATTAACTGATCGCTGTTACTACTGTTGAAACACTCCGATTACGATTATTAATCCTCTTGAAGAGACTCAGGTAAATGCAGTTTACTGTCCGTGGGGTGGCTATCACGATTACGCCGGTGATCATTATCAGTAGATAGTAGCGCGGTTCCTTTTTCCAGAAACCACCGTGAAACTGAATCAGGGTGATTCGGCCACTACATATGCATGTGTTGCGCAGTGAGAAACACGTCAAAATTAACATTTAGTAGTCTAAGCAATCACGAATATGTCGAAGCTGTCTCTGATAAGTATAATACTGGGGATTGTGCTGCTCGGAGTTGCTGGATACATGGCATACTCTCAGCAACAAAGCCTCTCGTCCGGGGTGCAGATTGAAGCCACGGTGGAGAGCAAAGAAGTCACCATGGATTCGTCAAAAAGTGGGGATAGGTACACACCCCACGTCACTTACAGCTACACGTACAATGGAACCCAATACACTTCCGACAATATCAGCCCGGGAATAGGAACAAAAGCGTCCGACACAAGGGCCGCCGCGGAAGATAGAATTGACCAGTACAATGTCGGGGAGACAACCACGGCCTATGTCGTGCAAGGCTCACCCTCGGAATCGTATCTTAAGAAAAAGAGTAGCCCCGTACCACTTATATTCGGCATCTTAGGCCTATTCCTGATCGGAAGGCCAGTCTACAAATCCGTCGCTTCTTAATTTTGAACCACTCCGTTAGGGTGATCTCCTTCCGCTTGGTTGCTGAATCACTGCTTCATGTTCTGTCTCTAAGTCTCGCACGTGTTTCGTAACAATATTGTGGTATTTTGGGTATCGGGCTGGTATGTGGATATCCTCTACTGAACGTGAGTTTCACGCACTACTCTGAAGTAAGAAACCGTATTACCAACTACTTGGTGCTGCCCAGTTCGAAGATTAATACCGGTGGTAGTTGCTGTATCAACTCGCACCTTTCATTTTCGTATTTATCACTTCAACTTCTCTCAAGATTGGAATATTCTATCAAACGACAAAAGTAAATCTTTGTAATCAATAATCCGCACGATGCCCTCCAGAGATCCCGAGCGCTCCCAAAAGGCAGTCGATGTCGCACAGAGCTATCTTAGACGCGAACGTCCACTCAACGCGCTTATTATGCTCCTCACAGTGTCAGCATTCCTAGGCACATATCTCGTAACGTCATTGCTACTAGCCATTCCCGCCGGTGCTATCCTCATTATATTCATGCGATTTCCCATTTTTCAGTCAAACGGGACGCTCCGACTTCGGTCTAGTGACAATCTCGATACCGTTATTGACGAATTTTCCGGACCCGTACCGCCTGTTCTCGCACTTCAATGGGGTATGGCTGATGAAATTTCGATAGAAGATGACGCAGTAATATACTCCGTTTCATACCTATTTGGACTCCAGTCGGCCGACGTGGCTGTCCAAACCGAGACGAATCCGACAGCAGATAGTGGATCTGTAATTGAGTCAGAAGTCAATATTAATGACCAACCATGGGCGACGTATACCTCAACGGTTAGCACCTCAGGTAAATACACAACTATCGATGTGACATATACCTCAAATCGGCGGTTCGGACTACGACGTGTCCCACAACAGATGATTGCGAATCAGTATCGTGATGAGATACTCTCAGTCCAGGGATATACTGTTGTCACACGCGACGCACACTTCGGCATATAATCGAGGTCTAAGATTCCGCCTCTATACGTGTTAAGTTTGCCAGCACTGAGAACGGTCTTTGTAGAGGCTTCGTCTCGAGAGGTCCCAGACGCGATGAGATCTCATAATCGTCACAAATTGAGAACGGGACGACCCCTGTTGGGTGGGACGAAAAGCGCAACGTCGTTGATTTCTATGTGATTCAGAGTGTGAAACGCTGACTTGTATTTTTTACTAACACGAGAAAATCCGTTGGTTGATGCGATCAGCATTGAGTTCATCCGATCCGGTACAATTCATCAGTAGTAAAAATATTGAGTTATTTGTAACACTAGGACTTGTTGTCTTGATTTTTGCCGGATTTTGGAAGATGTTCGAGAAGGCTGGTAAGCCGGGGTGGGCTGGAATCGTCCCAATATACAATCTCTACGTCTTGGTCAAAATAAGCGGAAACACAGGGTGGTGGTTTATCCTATTTTTTATTCCAGTGATTAACTTTTTCGCCACGCTGAAAATTAGTATTGACATCGCTGGCAAATTCAACAAGGGTGTTCTGTTCGGCATCGGACTCACGCTTTTTTCATTCATCTTCTACCCGCTTCTTGGGTTCGGTGACTACCAGTATGATGATGCCACTACCCCGGATAAGAATATGATCTAATAGTTGAATCTACAGCGGTAGGAAGGCGAAACCAACGGATTCAGTCCTATGATAAATTGGACATTGAAAATTATCTTGATGTAGTGAGGAACCCACGCCGTTCACAGCGGGAAGGAATCGCGTTCGTACGAGCCATCCCTTGCCCCACAGTGGCCCCTCGGTGTCCAACGCCTTCGCGCCCTGAATGACGAGGCCTCGCCACGTTAGGCCGTGTGTGTCCTTCACTTTGCTCAGTCATTCGTACTCTTCGTCGCTCACTTCGATGTTCAGGTTCGGCATCTGTCCCTAAGATAGTAGTTCACTATTTCATTTCAATTGTCACTGGCGTTGTCCTCAGCGGTACTCGCACCAACGAGCGGGTTCATGATCGAGGTCGTAGCTTTAAGATGTGGTAGTTCGGCTAGTCTGTCACTGCAGCCAGTGAAGGTCAAGGGGTCAACCACCTGTTGACGGCCTCACATCCAATTCGAATCTCGTGATCGATCAGCAATTCGTACCGCCAGAGAAAGTTCAAAAAAGGTGTCAGCCGCGACGATGGCGATCGAACTTGGTTGGTATTCAATATCCCCGTACCGGGTTCAGTAATCGGGATAAGTGAGAATCAAACGGAGAATAGTCCCGAGAAGTGTGGTGGAGTTAGTGTTGATTGCTGAGTAAGGATTTACACCAATTGATACTCCTTCCTATTGAGGTGAGTACGACAAAGGCCCCAACCACGAGGATTAATCCTCCAAGAATGTGTTCGGATGAATGAAAAAGTAGCCAGCCTATTACAATGTTAGTACTGGCCAGTCCGAGCGGGTAGAGTGTCTGTAATAATTTCATTGCTCTCGACTCTGTCGTTACTGAATTGCGGTAGATATTGTTGAAGAACCTGTACCGAGTAGTTGGCAAGCAACGCGATTTCGGAAAATGGGTTTCAGATGATCTCTGACCCGCCGAATTGGGTGCGCTGTTTCCGATAACAGCTTGTTGAGGACTCTTTCCTGCCACCCCTTGTGGACGGTGAGATTAGGTTGCTTACAGAACAGGTGTCTTCCAGGAATCGACTGCGGAAATACACTCGTCATTGTGTTCAGTTGTACCTATGTGCTGGTTCTCTATGTAATCAAGAGCGAGTAATACAAACTCAACGAGAAGCGTCGATCTAGCCATACAGACCCAGCAAGGTAGGATACTTTGGCGTCTTTGACAACTACAGTACCGGCAGTTAGGAGTACCAGCGATTTTGACATCTTCCTCCGATTTTAATAGGGAGAAATTGTCAATTACACATTAGATTGGGATATGAAGATTCCAATTTTAATCTCAACTGGTACTCTCTAGACACATTACACTAGCCTCCAAAGCGGCTTGTCGCGGGGATCAAGACATTGGATCGTGAGTATCGGACTGCGTCTGCTGGAGTACAATTCTGTCGCGCCAGTATCTTTTTGAACTCAAAACCATGCTACGATAGATAAAGCAGATTAATAGTTGAAGATTGATTTCCAGCGTGGTCGCAGCGGCAACCGGACTCGCGTAACAGTGTTGATACACGCAGCTGGGCGTTTTGTGTTGTTCGTTGTTGCTCCTGACTGGAACCCGCCGTCGAATGTTTGCTCGCAAAACTCCTTGGCCCCGGTTAGCTGGTCTCGTTTGTCTGGCCAAGATTCGAGAACGATTCCCCGACCCGAAGCGCGATTGGCTCATTTTCGTTGCTTGAGCCAATGGAGATAGCGACGATTTCCTCTTCAGTACTGGTAATCGAAAATCGACGATTTAGCTGTGAAGTCCCTGCTATTACCGTATCTGCGAGTTCCAAGTCAACTTGATACTCACCGGAGGTGGTCCATACGTCGGCGTAGGCGACGATATTGCTCTCCCCACCTGACTCAGTAGAGGGAACGTCGAACGAGGTATCGAGAACCGTCTCACCGTTGGGGTCTACGACCTCAATCGATCCACTGACTTCCTGATTCAACTGGTTGAGTAGGTTAATCTCCTCGAAAATCTGATTGCCAATCGCATCAAGGACTGTCGAACAGCCGGCGGTGGACGCTAGAGCGGCGCTGGCACCGATTGCGAGGGCTCGACGTCTCGTAACGGACTCAAATGACAAGCGCGTGTTTCGGTTCATCGTCGGAGGGCGTATTGCTATTGATATGAGATTGAATTAAACCCACTTGGAGTGTCTCTGACGGTGAAATCGGTCGATAGAGTGCTTATAGTGCACGGCTATGATTGGGAGGGTAACGTGTGTACCTGCCTGGGGACCAGTCATGATAATATCATCAACCGCTAGCGACGCGCCGCATAGTTCAATTATTTCCGCGAGCAGTGCCAGATATCACAGTTCAAACGTGACCTCCGTGATTGTGGCCAAGAACAAGAGTTTGGGATTTTGCTGGGTTTGATATCGGCTCCCACAAGCCGATTCAAGATATCAAACGCAATCGGAGGAGATTGCTAAACGTGGGTGCTGTTTGGACGCAGATACTGTGGCCGTTACACCTCCAGTCGGTGCATTCTTAATTTAGAGATAAATCGTGTATTGTTGATGTTGGGTACAATGTGCGAACGAGCCCGTTCGGAACCAGACCCGCTACCTCCTTTACGGCTGCTAGCGCAACACGTTCGGTAAAGAAACGTGAACGACAGTTCCACCATCGGTGGGTTGCTCAAACTCAATACCGCCACCAAGTTTCCGAACACCCCAGTTCACAAGCCAGAGACCGATTCCGTGATTATGCTGGAGCGGCGACTCACCGTCGGCTCGGAACGGACTGAGGACTCGATCAGGAATGCCAGGTCCATCGTCACGCACTGTGATTCGCGCCTCATCATTGGTCCTAGAAGCCGTCGTCTCAATTTCGACTTCCGGGGAGTCACCACCGTGTTCAACGGCGTTCTCAATGAGCTCGCTTAACACCAGCCGAAAGACAGCTGTATCAGCCGGTGCGGGAGCCTCCGCAGAGCACAGTTGAATCGTCGCTTCGTCGTGAGACTCACGCAGGTTGGCGACGACAGACTCCAGAACTGTTCCGGCTCCGCTATTTTCCGGCTGGTCGTTGTCCTGAAGCATTTGGCTGGCGGCGCGCGCCTTACCGCTCAGTTCCAAGAGACTGTTCGCAATATCGTGAACGCTTTCGGCGTATTCTTGAACGACCTCGTCTTCCGCCGTCTCCTCAATTGCAGCCGTGTATCCCAAGACCGCATCCATATCATTCCGTACGTTGTGTCTCAGTACACGGTTCAACACTTGTACCCGCTCTTCGCGGTCGCGCCGTCCAGTGACGTCACGAGCGATAGTGACCACACGCTGCTCGCCGCCAATCTCTGTTAATGCCGCGTTAACCTCAATCCAGACTACCTCGCCACTGGCGGTCCGTAGCGCCCACTCGATGTCCCTCGCCGGGTCACCAGACTTGGCCACGTCGCGGATAACATCTCTGATCGTCTTCGCATCGAATCCAAGCGCCGTTGCCGTCACCTCTTCTGGGTCCATATTGACGATCGTGTCGCGGGCATATCCGAGGAGCTCACACATGGTGTCGTTCACATCAAGTAGTTCTGCGGTCTGCGGGTCGTAGACCCCGATTATGTCCGTCACGCCGTTGAAGATCTGCTCGAACTCTCGTTCGCGACGCTTCCGCTTTGTGATATCACGCTGGATCGACAAAACTCGCTGTTCACCACCGATCTCAGCCGTCGCCAGCGTGACCTCAATCCATGAGTGCTCCTCGTCCGGCGGCGCGAGTTTCCACTCGATGGTCTTCGGTTCACCGGAACGAGCGACGGTCTGAAGTAGTTCTTTACCGCGTTGGGCTGTGTACCCATCCTCAGTCGCGCTGAGACCTTCGATACCGAGGTCTCGAATCTCCTCGAGATCGTCGCACCCTGCAAGCTCGAGATACGAGTCGTTCACACTGACAAAAGAGAGCGTCTCCGGGTCGAAGATGGCAATAGCGTCGTTGACACCGTTGAAAATCTGCTCATACTCCCGCTCGCGGCGCTTGCGTTCGGTAATATCGCGCAGCAAGCCGAGGACACGGCGCTGTCCACCTACAGTTGCGACTGTGAGGTTCGCTTCGACGAGACGGTGTTCGCCGTCGGCAGTCTCGATTCGCCACTCAACGGTCTCATCCTCCTCGTTCTCGGCGACATTGGTGATGAGATCCTTCGCTCGCGCACTGGTATACCCCTCATCAGGGACACTGAGACTGTTGATTCCCTGTTGAAGGATCGTCTCATAGTCGTATTCGAATAACTCGACGTAACTGTCGTTCACATCGACGATCTCACCCGTTACGGGGTCGTGGACTGCGATTGCGGTGGTCACGCCGTTAAATATCTGCTCGTACTCTCGCTCGCGGCGTCGCGCGTCGGTGACATCCCGAATGACGCCGACGATTCGGTCGACAGCACCGCCCGGGCCGCGGCTCGGGTAGCCGCGTACCTCTACCCAGCGCGTCTCACCGTCCACGCGGAGTCGGTGACTAAACGTGTACGGACCCGACTCCTCCTCGCGGATATGTTCGCTCATATTGATGAGATCCGAGCGGTACGCCTCGCGATCGTCCGGATGGACGGCGTCGAGAACGGCCATCGGGTCATCATACAGGCGTTTGACCGGTTGGTCGAACAAATCTGCGTAGGCCTCGTTAATAAAGAGCACCTCAGAAAGGTCCGCACGTGCCAGATAGACGACCTCATCGATATGCGTCGATATCTCGCGGAACTGACGGCGCTGCCGTCGACGATCGGTCACATCCGTGGCGGTCGACAACACTAGTTCCTGCTCGTCTATCGTGACCGTCGTCAGCGTTGCTTCGACCCAGACGTGTTCGCCATCAGCCGTCTCAAGCGGCCATTCAATTGGACCGACGGTTCCGCTCTCCGTCGCGGAGGTAATAACCTCCATGGCAGCGGCCTGATCGTACCCGTCGATGCTCGCAGTGTAATCGCCAACCTGCATGGAAATGAGCTCCGCTCGGTCATACTTTAGTAACTCACAGAGCCGCTGATTTGCGTGGATTAACTCTCCCGTCTGGGGGTCATGAAGTGTGAGTGGCTCAGAGACGTTGTCGTAGATGGTCCGATAGTCGGGTGTCGGCTGTACCTCTGTTGCGGTAACCGCTCGCTCGAGCACTGTCGTCGGCGATTCTGCGAGCAGTTCCCACGGGAGGTATTCCGTTACACCGGCCTCAAGCGCTTCAGCGATCGATGCCTCCGTAGAGGCGACGTACACCACCGGTGGGGCGGAGTCACGGGTGGCGTTCCGAACCGCCCAGTTGCTGACCTCGGTCGGTGACGCGGCTGTATCGCCGTCTGTCCGGTCGGCGCTGCCCGACTCAGGCGTTACCGCGGCAATCACACAGTCGAACTCCTCAACTGAGCCGGGAGCGTCACGTCCGGCAGACGCTATTGAAACAGCCACGTCGAGCGAATTCTGCGCGTCTTGAAGTGTCGTTTCGACCGACGCTGGCCCCACCACGCCAATTGTCGGGTGTCGTTGCGTGAAGAGCTCGAACATTTTCTCTGTAAGTTGAACGTTATAGAATAATAACGCTACGCCCGTGTAGCGGTATTTTGGGCCGGTAGAGCATCAAGATGGTCCAGACATTCCTGCCCCTAGCGAGTGCGCCGGCCGAAGGAATCATGTTTCTATAGTGGTACCGAAATCGGAGGCTGTTCGATGTGGTACTGTCGAGAGAACCCTCTGCATGTCACGAGAGAGCAGTTGGCCATTATCAGAAACGTATCTACCAGTTGATCGGTATTAGTAACGGAATCGAATATGTGTTTCTGAATGTGAAACAGCGCATAAACATCTTATCTCCTAACGATAATTGAGAAATATGGAGAACCAACCAAAATCAAAAGAACCACAAGGATGGTTCATCGGGTTGCCCTATGATTTCCGGAAGCCGACGGCAACTCGCGTGAAAGAACGGTTTTGGAACCCAGATGATAGCCGAGTCTTTACCCCAATGGTATTCGGTTGGGGCTATGCAATCAATCTGTACGAGCTGGGGAGGCGAACTAATCTGATTCGGTAAGAAGTAGAGTGAACTCAGCACTCGGTTATCTACACGGTGTCGAGTCGAATACCACGGGGCTTGACCTCGAGGCGGTTCACAGGTCGCTCTGGCGGCGTACATGTAATGACGACGTGAAAACATGACCCCCAAGTTACACCGTCATTCAACAAGCAAAATGCCGGAGAAGTAGCGCTACTCTTCAGTTACAAAGGAGACGACGACTAGAAGATTCGCGCATTAGCAGCGGCGCTGGGAGTAAGACGATTGAACAACTCAACATCACCTGATCACGATGCTTGGTCGACCCGGGCACCAGCAACAGTGTTTGCTACCCAGCCACCAATCCGACCGGAAATCAGGCCAAGTACTGGTGAGAGACACAGAAGCATCCCGACGGCGATAAGGAAGAATACGATTGTATTGAGCGACCACGCGACAGCCGTGGCTTCTGTTATAATAAACCCAGATATTGCAACCCCCCCGCCTAGAAACCCAGCGCGGAGCCCAGCAGCACTCGGTTCTACCGAGCGCTTAGCTGCGATGGCGCCAGCAATCATTGGTCCAGCTATCATCACCCCAGCACCGGCAGTCGCTTCAGAGTTCGGCAGCCAATTTATTATAATAGATGCAGGTAGTGCAGCTATTGTTCCGAGAATCGCAACGGACCAGAGTTGAGGAATTTGACGGCCTTGGATCTTTGAGAGCATACGATGTATTGCACATCTGTATATATAGTCCAATTCTTCTGTTGCTGAGTCTGAAACAGAACACAACGATACGGGTGTTAGTGACCAATCTTTGAAGTTGTAAAAGCACGCCTTACATGGAATCAACCGGAAAGCCTCGCGCTCCAGCGCGGGGAGAATGTCAAGTCCCCATACGGGAGCACAGTCTGACAGCTTGGGATATCATTCGGGACCACCAAATCGATGCTCCACTACCTCCAGGCTAGCCAGCGAAAGTTGATGGGCGCGTCATAAGATGAACACGCCAGCAGTAGCAGATAGCGTCCACAATTTGCTGTGCCGTGTCAAATTGATGTGCAGCCGCTTGCGCCCACACCGAGAAGTCTGTATAGTTGGATATCTTCGCAGAGCGGGCTCTGGATACTGAGCACATCCCACCAAGCGTGTTCCGTAACATCGTAATCACATGGCAGTGCGACACAAGTCGCGCGACAACCAGACTGAGGAACCGACCGACAATCCATCAACCGAAGAGCTACTCAACCTCTTCGGCGACGAGTACACCCGACGAGTGTTCGAGGCGGTTTCCGAGCAACCCCGCGGTGGACGCGCCGTCGCACAGGCCGCTGATGTCTCTCGACCGACGGCTTATCGGCGTCTCAATGAGCTTCAAAACGCCGGATTGGTTACCAGCGAGTGTTACGCTGCACCTGACGGCCACCACCGAGAGCAATTCAGTGCCTCCGCGCGACACCTCTCCGTGTCGCTCGATGGGGGTGACATTGAGGCGACAATCAGTCTGAGTTGCTGAGTCAAAGAAGGATCTGCGCTGAGAACACGAACACACGCTTGTAATCAATTGGGTGTATCAGGTCTGAAACCTCGGTCAGCGGGGCGGTGGCACGAGTAGTTTAACAGCGGTGACGTTCGTCGCTACACTCGCTACTGTGGGAAATGGTATTCGTTCAACTCTCAACGCCAAACATGTTGAATAACCTCTTGAATCAATTTTGAATGCTCTGTGAGGTGGGTGATACTTGTCATATGGTATCTGTTCGAGAGTAGCCTCGCCTCTTTAGCTCCGATAGTTCCATATCAGAATAACCGCCAGTATTATTACCTAATGTAAAACGTGTTTTACTACCGAGGGAGAATTACGCTATGACAGCAACCAGCACAAATTCAAAACTCACTCGCCGGCGGTATCGGGGACTCGTATACGGAATTGCCGGGCTAGCAATCCTCGGACTACTCGCTGGATTCGTACTCAATCGACATTTTGTCGGTGCACTAATCTACCTACTTGGTGTATGGATTGCTGGCGGAATCACTGTTCTTGCACCGATGTGGAGCGAGACGACACTGCAAGATGAGAGAGACTGGGAGTTACACAATCGTGCCAGCGGAATCCTAGTTGGAATCACGATGGTGCTCGGCCTGAGTATCCTCCCAGCGATTTATGTTCTTGATGCTGGTAACTATATCGAAATCACAGGAATTGCTTCAGGTGTAATTCTCACGCTCTCAGCGCTCTTCCTGTTGTATGGTGTGTGTTTCGGGATTGCGAAACAGCGTATCTAATCAATGCAGAACGATCTCACTGAACGACGGGAAGATGAAGGTCTCAGCCAAGGCGAGCTCGCTGAAGCCCTCGGTGTTACCCGCCAGACGATTAATGCAATCGAGCGAAACCGATATAATCCGTCACTGGAACTCGCATTCAAGTTAGCGGATCACTTCGACTGTCGTATCGAAGAGATATTCGACCCAGATCAGGACGAGTAGCGCACAAATACAGTTCTGACTATGAGTGTTATCAGGACGCTTCAACTGGGGAGGAAAATTGCCCGCGCGGAGTGGACGCGCCACCGCCGTGAACGCGGGACTCCACTGACAGGCAACCTGGTCCTGTTCGTTCTACTCGTCGGTGTCGCTATCGGTGTCGGCTGGCTTGCGTACTCAGTCGGACGAACCGTTGCCTCCGGTCAGACACTTCCCTACACTCGGCTGAGCCTCTTTGTGAGTGTTGCGTTCGTCTGGATGACATGGCGGAGTTCCCAGTACACACGTATTCGGTTCGAACGGTTTGATCCCGATTTGCTGTTGACAACCGTCCCAGCTCGGATAGCGGCAATTGGACTCTTGGGCTTTGTCTACGCCCGGCTAAGTAGGACACTCATCGTTCCAATGCTCGGCCTAATCAGTGGGGCAGTGGTCGGATTCGGAACACCGAGTATTGCAATTTCAATCGCTATCTCCGTCACCGCGATGGCTGCCCTCGCCGTTGTTCTTGGGATGACGGGCAGACTCGTTGGGCGACTCATCGCCCTCCGATTAGTACGAGTTCGCTACTATCGGGACTTGCTCATCGTGTTTGGCTGGATTCCGCTGATGATCGGCGCGATGATTCTGCAGGAACTCTCGATTTCACTCGCCCCGATGATTTCTATCTTTGGAGCCTTGCCGATCGCATGGTTCATCGATCTGGCGTTCGTTGGTACCGGCGAAGCAACGGTATCAACTCGAAACGCCTTCGGTGTCCTCGGCCTACTCGTGATCGTCGTCCCGCTCCTCGTCGGTAGAACCACGATTCTGGCACGTCAAATCTGGGAGAGTGTGCCCGCTCGTTCAACGGGCACTCGTGGCTCCCATTCCCTCCTCAAGACGGGAATATTAGAACGGATTGTTGGATCACGAATACCACGAGCGGTGTACACCGTTGCCCGGGAGCGATGGCTCATGGAGCGGCGCATTCCACGCGGGGTCCTGTCTACGGGGTATGTACTCGCCGTGATGGGCCTCGTCGGATTCCCAGCAGTACTTTTTCTTGGTGAGACGCTCACGCTGTTAGTGTTATTTGCGGTCACGGTTGGCCTGGTCGCCGGTATCGCGTTCGGATCTGATCCCATCGGTACAGAGTACCGAACGCTACCGATGGTCCTCACCTCAGTCAGCGGCCGTCAGTTCATCACTGGTGGACTCCTTGCTGCAGCAGTGGTCGGCATTCCACTCGTTGCCGTTATCGTTGTCCCGCTTGGTATCATCGGTCCCATTGGGCTCGCACAGACCGTCTTGACCGCATTCCTCGGATGGGTTGTGTGTGTCTGTACAGCAGCTGTGGCTCTCGCAGTTGGATTAGATGTGGAACACGAGGAATTCACACCGCTCCCGTTTTTCTTCACCGACGTCCCGATCTACGCCGAACAAGGGGTGAACGCGTTCCTTCGATATGGACAAATTCTTGGAATCGTCCTGCTGGCATGCCTACCGGCCTTTGTTGGAACGTCCTCGTACATTTCCGAGCCCATAGCAACTGTTGGGATACCAGGTTCCCTTGTTCAGACCGGATCGTTGCTTCTCACAATACTGACCGTCACTGCCGTCACCAGAATTGCCAGCCGAATCGCTGCCCAGCGATTTCAAACATATCCGATTCACTAACGAGACGATGACACGGAACCAATCCAATCCAGCCGCTGTGAACGACCACGGAACAGATGACCAGCTAGCGATCAGTACCGACGATCTGGGAAAAGAATACGGCGGGACGATAGCAGTTGATGGACTCAACCTTACCGTTGACCGCGGAACAATATACGGGTTCCTCGGCCCGAATGGAGCTGGAAAATCGACCACGATCCGGATGCTGACAGCGTTACTCCCTCCGAGCAGTGGTACCGGACGCGTTGCCGGTGCGCCAATCACGGACCGAGAAGCACTCATCGACCATATCGGGTACCTCCCTGAGTCACCGCCAATCCATGACGAATTCACCGCCCGTGAACAACTCGAATACCACGGCGGTCTGCGCGGTATGAAGCTGACCGAGATCGAATCACGAATCGAGACGCTACTTGACCGATTCGAGTTGGCCGAGGATGCCGATAATCGTATCGTCACGTACTCGAAGGGGATGCGTCAGAAGACCGGGCTCATCCAAGCAATCATGCACCAACCAGATGTGGTCTTCCTGGACGAGCCGACGAGTGATCTTGATCCCCGTGCCGCACGCACCGTTCGAGAGACGATTACTGACCTCGCCGCCAACGACACGACCGTATTCCTCTCAACACACATTCTCCCGGTCGTCGAAGAACTCGCAACCGAGGTCGGGATTCTCTACGACGGCCAATTAGTCACAGAAGGGGCACCAACTGAACTCAAGGAACGCCTCGAAGCCGGTAAGGAAAGCAGCCTCGAAGACGTGTTTCTCGAAGTTACCACTGACGAGCAGTACGCTGCAGAGGACTCAGAAGACGAATGAAGAATCGTTACGACAAGTCCGACAAGCAGAACACTTCCAACTGATACCAGAAGGCCGGAGAACGGGACTTGGAAGACCCGAACAGCGAGCACCCCCAGCGCGAAAAAACAATACCAGCAAACAGTACCCGCATCAGCGACGTGCCGTTCGCGGTCATATCACTTCGTTTATGCGACTATCGTATAAGCCCCCGTCCTCTCACGACACTACGAACACTCAGTCTTCCGTTTCATCCAGAAGTTCCTGGACACGTTCGAAACCTTGGGTTGTCAGTGTCGGAAAGACGATTGCAACCACGGTTCCGACGACAATTCCGGCTGTGATGCCTTCTGTACTGTCTCTAAGGACTGCAGTTCCGAACGCAGCTCCAAATACAGCTCCGACAAGCATCGCAAAGAGCAGCCGTTCTGATGTAGAGACGCTTTCCTCGTCAGCCATTGGATTATGAGGGGTTTTGTGACTGGTTGGTTATGAACGTTGCAAGATCGACGACGACTTGCTTGGCAACAGGGTTCGGTTCAGACCACTCTGACGGTCTCCCCATCCCCTCGCCGGGCTGGAAGCGGTGATTGAGGGTCTCGTACCGTTTGATCTGGACTTCGGGATCTCCCGCCAGTTCGTCCTCCCAGATGGCCAGATCGTCTTCGACCGTCACGAGATAATCGCGCTCCCCCTGGAGGATGAATCGGTGGATATCGATTGAGGCGGCTGTCTCGACGTGATCGTATTCCTGGAGCGTGCGGAAGAACGGTTTCCCACGTTCACCGCCACCAAGATTGATCAGTTCATCGTCGCCGATATCGAGGGTTCGGATCCGCTCAGCTACCGCTTTGACCTGTGCCAGTTGGGCTTGGCGCTGTTCGTCCGTGAGGTTTGGATTTTGTTCTACCCGATGCTCGGTCTGCCGAACAATCGCATCGGAGATCGGTTCCGCGAGTGGCGCAAGCATAATGACGCCAGACAGTTCGTCGTCCTGTGCCGCGATTCGTGGGGCGAGCCGCCCGCCCAGACTGTGGCCAGCGACAAACGTCTCCTCGATTCGATTGTACTCACGGAGACGTTCGAGGGCTGTTACTGCGTCATCGGTGATCAAGTCGTCTACGGTCGCTTCTGTCCGATCGATCTCACACGCGACTGGTCGCTGGTCGTACCGTAACACTGCAACACCGCGAGTCGCCAGCCCCCACGCGATTTCTTTGAACGTCCTGTTTGGGCCGACCTGTTGATCTCTGTCTTGATCGCCACTGCCGTGAACGAGGACGACGCCCGGGACAGGCTCATTGGTATCGGGAATCGTTACCGTCGCTCCCAACTCACAATCACCAGACGCAGCCAGCGTGAGTTCCTGTTGTATAAACGCCGATTCATCGGCGTACGCAGGCGGTGACCACGCATCGACGTTGAAAAAGAATCCCTCAATGACCTGTTCGTCGAACTGCACCGAAAATCCGACCCGTCCGTCGGCGAACGCTGCCTGAGCGCCGACGACATCTAATCCTCGTTCCTCGCCCTGGTAATCGATGGACGTGAACTGATTGAACTCCCCCAATGGAATAATATTGGCTTCCCATTGTTGGACAAGGTTGTCCTGCGGGACGCTTTGTGCGAACTCTGGGGAGGTGTATTCGTACGCTTCGTCGAAGGACTCTGCTATGAGCGCCTCCAGAAAGTCCTGTGTGATTGCTTCCAGTTCAGACTCCGTATCGTTCTGTTGGGGGGTGGTCTCGGTATCCGGTGGCTCGGTTTGGGTTTCGGTATCGTTGGTTGTGCCGGTAGTACCCGGGTCGTCGTCACTATTACCACTACAGCCAGCGAGGACGGCACCTCCTGCTGCCCCGAGAGCCGCGAGATACTGTCGCCGCTTCATGCTTCTACTACGGTATTTTGAACGGGGTCGGGCGGAGTTTCGATCGTGCATCGTAACAGACCTCGTTAGTGTAAAGCACCCTTTTCGTAAAGTTTGCTTTACAGTAAAGAGTTCTTTACACCGATAATAAAACCACCGGTGTCAACGGTTATTCACCTTTGCTGGAAGTCAATGACCGCGCGCTCGCTGAGAGTTTCATCAGACAGACTCCACTATATTTGATAGTCCTCAATGCGGTGAATCGCAACCCGATACGCGGTAGCGATACCGATAACACCACCAACGAGTACAATCCCGCTGAGGATTGCCAGCGTTTCGACACCGATGTCAAGTCCGAAAGGCAGCCACCGTGAGAGGAGTATCGCACCAACCGCGCGCGCAGTCTCATCAGCGACGAACGCACCAGCGATGACAATCAGACTCAACGTCACGGAAAAGAGACTGTATGCGCGTTTGCTTGGCGGGACCGCTCGTCGGGACCCATCGAAACTAACCTCGTCAAAGCGTGGGAACATAGAGCCGATGCCAGCCGCCACCACCGTACTGCCAGTGACTGCAACGACACTCGCAACTCCAAGCGCGCCCAACACAGGCGGAGAACTGCCAGCGAGATAGCCTGCAGCGAGTGCCACCACTGCTGTCAGGGGGACACCGACAAGTGCTGCCGCAGTGACGTTCCCGTGAACGACATGCCGGCCGCGTGCCGGAGCTGTCAGCAGTGTCGGAAGTGCCGAACCCTGATTCCCCAACGGATTCAACGGCAACACAGCCCCGGCAGCCCACGCACCATACCACACGACGAACCACGGCACGTACCAGGGGACCGAGCCTGTGGTCACAGCCCCTTCGATGAAAACAATCGCGGCCACCAGCGGCGGCGCAACGAACACAAACTGGAACGGCGACCGGACCGCTCGACGAAGCGTCGTACTAGCGATGCCCTGCGTCGCGGGCGCTCGGCACACAACGGCAAGTACCGCATCAACACGTGAATCTGGCGCGGACGGCAGTTCCCGTCCTTCATCAGCACTCGTCCGAGCGGTATCAGCCAGCCACGCGTATCGAGCTGCTGGAACCGCAAGTACCGCCCCGACGATAACGAGGACTGGCATGAGTCCGAGCAGGACAAGCGGGCCGGTCAGGGCAACGCCAGCGTTCGGTGTCGTCACGAGTGCGAGGTGTCCGAACCACGCGACCGGCGGGGATTGTAAGACTGGCTCCAGTCGCTCGACGACAGTCAACAACTCGCCGGTGACAGAAAGTGTGATGTAGGCAAGACCGAGTGCGACGCCGAGAACGGTCGTGAGTTGGCCAAGGTTCTCAGAGCGACGAACGAATCCTTTGAGTACGAACCCGATCGGGTAGCCGACCACTGCGGCCGTGGCTGGAATCCCGATCGCTGCGGCGGTGATACCAAGCAGCGGGAGGGGCGAGTTGGTCCCGGCTGCCAGTCCTGCGCCAGCAGCAAGCCCGAGTCCGATCGTGTACACCGAGAACTTGGCGGCGGCTGCGAGCAACAGCCCCCCGACGACATCGGTTGCCGGGCGAACCGTGAGATACTGTCCGTCATTATCAAGGTCGCCGTTGCTCCCGAATCCATCACCAACGAGTAGGATCGTCAGGAACGCCCAGAGGACACTCGTCGCGGTCACCAGCCACGCTGGAAGTGCCTCGCCAGCAGCGAGCGCCGACCCGACAGACTGGGCAGCGTCGAACGTTTGTACGAGAAAGAAGACACTCATAACCCCAATGAGGGCGGTGAAGACAAGCCAGAAGTCCTGATGTCTTACCCACCGGTAGCCACGAAGTAACTCGATTCGAGCGATTTCCCAGCTCTGACTTGGCGACGGAAAAGCACTCGTGGACGAGGTGTGTTGACGCGATCTGAGACTGTCGGGTCTACCTGATGTCGACGACGGTTCTGAAAGGCTCGTAGATTCTTCGGACATATGGCTACCCCTCCGAGCTGATGGCACTGCTGTCGGTCAGTTGTGAGTGTTCCGAATCTGTGGTAGTCCGTTCTGCAGTGACCTCTAAGAAAGCGGTTTCGAGATCAGGGGACTCGTCTGCCTGAGATTTCAGCTCCGAGGGCGGGGCTTCTGCGACGAGCGTCCCGTCATTAATAACGCCAATGGTGTCCGCGAGTTCATCAACGATTGGGAGAATGTGTGTCGACAGGAAAACCGTCATCTCACGGGTGACAAGGTCAGCAATCGTGTCCCGAACGGTACGTGCGGCACGAGGATCAAGGCCACTCGTCGGTTCGTCTAAGAATACTACGTCCGGATCGTGGAACAACGCTGCGATGATACCGACTTTCTTTGTCATCCCAGTAGAGTAGGATTCAATGCGTTTGTCGGCGTCAGCGAGCAGACCGAAGCGATCAAGCAGCGTTTCGATCCGGGTGTCGGCCTTGTCTTCAGGGATACCATGGAGACGTGCGACGTGGCGAAGTTGTTCCCAAGCGGTCAACTCGTCGAAAACCGGTGGCTCTGCTGGGAGGTACCCGATTCGCTGCGTGAGACGGGCGCGATCTGTGATTGGGACGCTAGCGATTTGCGCAGTACCGGCTGTCGGTTCGGTAAGTGCGACAAGCATTCGCATCGTCGTCGTTTTTCCGGCCCCGTTCGGTCCGAGGAACCCGTAGACGGTTCCCTGTGGGACCGAGAGGGAAAGATCGCTAACAGCGTGTTCGGTACCGTACTGTTTCGTTAGTCCGTCCGCAATAATCGCGTAGTCGGTCATGATTCGATCACTCTCAGCATTGATGTGTTATGATTGCTGATGGAGGACAACGGGCTGATGTGGGAACACGATTCGACGTGCTGGGGCATTCGTGGTCGGTCAGGCATCGCAGTGTAAACACTCCTTTACAGTAAAACATGTTTTACACCAATTATTAAAACCACCGATGAACTCACCGACTCTCAGAAACTGGGTTCGATAGGCATCAGCATCGGCTCCGCCAGCAGATCCTGCCGGGAGGACCCGTAGCCGCGGACCCACTTACCACTGCTAGCAGCCCATGTGGTTGAGCGCGTGTCGAGAGCGTCCTCTTCAGCCAGAGACATCATCTGTGTTCGACCAGTCGCCATCTGGCGTCAGCAGAATCTCTGTCAAACAGCCGCCGATTTTAGCCAGCCCATTCAGAATGTGGAACGAAATAAACGCAAGACCAACACCGAGGAGTCCTCCCGCCAGTGCATCGGTGAATGAGTCAACAGAATGCACCCCGACCGTATACACCATGTTGGGTGTGTCATAGAACAGCGGCAGCGTTACCAACGCTCCAACGATAGCGCTGGCTGTCACGACAGTCGTGAACGCGACGACTCCATAGGCGAACTTCAGAAGCACGAAAACCAGGCTCATCCACGTGGTTCGAGAGGCAACGAGACGGCCTGCAGCCGTAGTGAGCCCGTCGATTGAACTCAGATCATCGTCAGAAGACGGCGAAGCTACCTCTGGAGGATCGACATCAATTTGCAACAGCAACGAGGCTAGGCGAGCCTCGAATTGACCAATGTATCCAACTACAAGAAGCGTCAGTAGTAGCAATGGCAGTCCAACAAGGGTGAGTGCCAGCCCAGCGCCGACAGAGAGTCCGACCGTAATGGCGATAAAGTAGGTCATCCCCAGAGGAAATGCTAACAGCAGGAAGGCGATGTTACGATACGTCTGGTACCGGAACGGAACGCCGAAGAACCACCTGAGTCCGGAACGGTTATCGGTCAAGTGAGACTTTCTCTGTATCACATAATCAGCATATGACCCACGACCAGTATAAGTGAGCACGGTGTTGCTCGGTTACAAATCCGACGATAAATACAAGTGATTGCTCCGGTCGCTGCACTCAGGTTCAGGTGCTCAGTTGGGGCCTTGCCAGCGGGCAACCTCACCGGTGGCACCGTCGACAGTCGCGTACACGACAACCTCATCGCCTTCTGGCTCTACGGCCGTCTCGAGCATTGTCCCAGCACCGACCGGCTTGTCATTGGTCAGCGAACCGACGCGGTCGGTGAACAGGCCCGGTGCCTCCTGTGGTTGCGCGACAAGCGTCTCGGCGTCCGTGTCTGCAACGACTTCGACCGTGAGTGACCCGAAATCGCTACCATCAGGGGATTCGTAGCTGAACGACAGCGCGTCTGCCGGAACCGCCCGGTTGGCCGCTGTCTCGGATAATTCGTCCGTGGGGACGGACAGAGTCATGAGCTCACCGGCCGCACCCTCGGCATTGACCGCAAAGACAGTCACCGAGTCCCCGTCCGGATCGACTTGGACCGCAACACTGTCACCAGCGCTGATAGACCGCTCCTGTGGCTGCATCTCGGTGTATCCGCCCGAATTAGCCTCTATCCGAATTCCTGCCGCGTCGGTATCTTCGGTAACCCGTACCCAGAGTTCGCCGAACTGCTGACCACGTGGCGGCTCGTACTGGAACGTCAGCGCTTCTGGCGATACCAACTCCGCAGCCGCTGCCTGCGAGAGTTCTTGCCCCGCCGGGTCCGCAGCCAGTTGTTCGATATCGTAAGTCCCGCTAGCGGTGATGCGGTCGTCGTTCACCTCAACTGATCGCGAGCCATTGACGGCTGCTGTCCCGAACGAAGCTTCGATCGTCTCTTGTCTGTCCTCACCGAGGTCGGCCGCGGCAAAGGCGAACTGCGACTCGAACGTCTCCCCGCTCGCGTCGAAATCCACTGTTGAAACCATATCTTCACCGGAGCGTGGCCTGAACTGCGGGTCAGAGTTGGGCTGGAAGTCTCCGAACAGCTGCTTAGCTGTTGCTGACCCGAATTGACCGACCACGAGATCACCGGTCCCGGCCTGTTCGAGCAAGTCTATAGCGGTTTCATCAGCCTCGAAGATACGGGACCGATTCCCGTCGCCGGCAGCGATCGTCCGGTCGAGTCGGCTGGCGTCCGGCCCGACGATGACTGTCTCGTCTGCGACTGCTACCGCAGGTGGATCGCTCACTGAATCGGGAATTTCAGCGGGTTCGTACCGGTCGTACCCACGGTCCGTGCTGGTTCGTTCGTAGGCAATACCGAACGTTTCGTCTGTGGGCTCGACCAGTCGTTCATTTAGTTGGTCGGTTGCGAACGATCCCTCGGCGATTATACTCTCGTTAGTGATGGTTAGCTCCCGTACTGTTGAGTCGGACGTGGCCGTAGGGCTCACAGCATCTGTAAGCCCAGCAAATGAAAGCGACAATTGGCCGACTCCGACAGCTGCGCCGCCTATTATGAGCGGATACAGAGCCAGCGGATCATCGACGGATAGTTCGGATGAGTCACCGGAGCCAGCGACGGTGTCCTCGGGAAAACTGTTCAGATTAGCGTAGGCAAAAAACAGCCCACTCTGGTCTGTCGTCAACCACTGGCCGTAGGGCAGGTCGCTCGCTGGATCGAACGTGTCTGTTGAGGAGTCGTCGGCCGGAGTGTCGTCGGTCGGAGTCTCTTCGGTCGAAGAGTCGTCAGCCGGGGTATCGTTTTCTGCTTGAACATCGTCGCCGCTGCAACCGGCAAGTGCCGCTGTCAGGGTGCCTACCCCAAGCAGGAATCGGCGTCGATTCTGACTCGTCTGTGTCGCACTGTCATCGTCGTCGGTAAAGCGTGGGAACATACTGGTGAACGCCTCTATAATGTATACGAGTGCTACTCTCTCATTAGCCACCGAGCAGCGTTTCTGTTTGAGAGACAGTACGTATCTCTATTTTTTACTGACGCTATACCATTCTCCGTCCCAAGTCAGGAGATACTCAACAACTGCCTTGATTCCGGCCAAGCTATATACAGGAAGGATAACAGGCAATAGAAGATAGCCGACACCGAGTGAATCCAAACGACCAGCAACGACATCATGAAGACGAATTGCTGCCGCGGTCATAGCTAACGTACCAATCGGGAGCCACAGCCAGCCCGGTATCTCCTGAATGAACAATGCTGCTGCTTTGGGCACCAATGATAACATGAAGAGATTTCCCAACACGGATGCGGCACAGATTGCTGGGGCAACTATGCTTCGGTAGCCAGTCGGCGACCGGCATTCCCCGAGAAGTCGGTGGAGTACCTGCGCGTAGCCAGTCATCCAGCGTTTGCGCTGTCCCCACCAGTCGGTTAGACTGTGTGCGGCCTCGATAACGGAGGCGTGGGCGAACTGTTCAGTCACGTCAAGCCCGGCGTTGTAACACGCGAACGCGAAGTCGTAGTCTTCGGTCAGCATCTCGCGGTCGTATCCGTCGACCGTTGTGAACGCGTCACGACGCATCACGACTGTCCGGCTCGCAGCCATCGTAAAATCAGTCAGAAGTGTCGTGAGCCGTCTACTCAGGTCTCCTAGAACAACCGATTCGTAGTAAGCAACGGTCTCGATGAGTCCGTCAGGGTCGGGAATTGTCCGGCCCTGCACAATGTCAGACCCGCCGTTGAGACGGGCCACTGCGCTGGCGATAAACGCCTCGTGTACTTGCTCGTCAGCATCGAACACTGCGATGTAGTTACTATCAGTTGCAGCGACAGCGTGGTTAATGGCACCTGCCTTGCTGCCGGGAGTCTCTGTGTTGATGAGCATGCGGGCACGCTCATGGTCATCCGCGAGACTGCGGGCTTGAGCGATTGAGTCGTCATCATTTGGTTCCGTGACAATCACGACCTGAAGATCACAATACCGGCTAGCGAGGAGCGACTTGACACTCCGATCTAGAACTGCACCGTCGTCATAGACAGGGATGATGGCCGTAACTGTCGGGCCGCGTGTGGGAAGCGAAGGAATTCTGCTATTCCGCAGTTTCGCCAGCAGTGCCGTGCCTGAGAGCCCGAAGATCGTCGTGAGTGTTACGCAAGCGACAGCTGCCTGGGGGAGTGCGATACTCGCTCCACCCAACGCGGTCGGCAGTGCAAGGATAATTTCGATTGTCCCTTGCAGATACCCTGTGATCATGATAACACCGACCGCAAGCCCGAACACAACTCTGTCAATACTGGCGTGTCCGATGGTGAGAAGCTCGTGCAACGACCCGGTCGACGCTACCGTAGCGGCTCGAATGGATGCAAGTCGGGTAGCAATAACCTGCTGAAGGGATCTAGCTATGTCGGATGGACTGGACGACATATATCTCAGTATTGGTTAGCCTCGGCACGTGGGGTGAGGCGAAGTATGTCGATTCGGTACCGGTTCCAAGGGGAAGCCGGTGCAAATCGCCCGGACTCATCTTCATCGGGAACAACAGCGTGTGTTCCAGAGACGTGTATCCAAGTTGGCTCGTCCATTGTGCCCAGACGTACCGTGCATGTCCCCATCGGTGTCATCGCTTACAGTCCAGATACCAGCGAAGATCAGTATCCAACAGTTCAGACGACAAGAGACAGCTGTGGATGCTCCAGCCTAGAACAGCGTCATGGGACCACTGGAGTTACAATACTACACGCACAGACTCGAACGTGGCCGCTTCAGGAATCGACGACGCAGAGGTTCGAGCTCTTGTCGTCGACGACGAGAAGGAAGTCGCGGATGCTTACGCCCTGCGGCTGAAAGGTGTCTGCGAGACCTCGACAGTGTACAGTGGAGCAGCGGCACTTGATCACGTTGAGACGGAGTCTGTCGACGTGATTCTGCTCGACCGACACATGCCAGCAATGTCAGGTGATGAGGTGCTCAAGCAACTAGATGAGCGTGGATTTGATGGGAGAGTAATCATGGTAACAGCGGTTGATCCGGAGTTCGAGGTCCTTGATATGCCGTTTGATGATTATCTGTGTAAACCGGTAGACCGAACCGATTTGCACGCAGTTATCGACCAACAACGGCAGGTCCTCGCATACGAGATGTTAGGGAAGTATTTCACCGCAGAGTCGAAGCGGGCTGTGCTTGAGGCTGAGCTGGCGCCCGACAAGCGAGCCAAGCGGCCGGAATTCGAGGCTATCGAGCAGCGGACGTCCAAGCTCGAACGGCGGGCTAGACGCCTGCTTGGTGACGAGACAGCCGTACTCGAAGCGTTCAGCGACATCGATCGTGAGGACAGGTAAGCGCCACCTCTTGATATCTTTCTCCTGCGTGAACCGCCTCGGGGTCAAGCCCCATGGCATTCGCCTCAACACCGTGTAAACGCCGAGAAATCCCGGTCGATGGGAGCTTCAGATTTGCAATCAAAAAACGGAGCCAAGTCCCAGAAACACAACTCCGTTCAGTTGTCCGGGTTCCCGTTACCCTGATTCATGCTATTGACACCGACAGTCGGATCGGCTCTTGAGTCCACGTCAAAATACACGTCAAGCAGCTTCCGCTGGCCCGCACGAAGGTGATGGAGGAGAGTTGAGCCGGTGATACCGAGTGCGGCCCCAACCTCCTCGGCGGTGCTGTCGCGTGGAGATTGGAAGTAGCCGGCCAGATAGGCAGTCCGGAGTACATCCGTTTGTCGGTCGGTCAATCGATCGCTGAGTTCGGTGCGGAGTTGTTGACCGGTGACCGGTGCTCGCTCTTGTCTAATGGTCGAGACGGTGTCAATATCGAACCGTCGACCCAGCGTTTCGGCGAGCCGTCGCACATCATATTCTGGTCCTTGTGGAAGCTCGGCCGTGACTCGTCCTTGATCCGGTGTAAAACGAGCATCAGCGATGCTCGCGCCGAAGGAGACGACAGTATGAAGCGGTGTTTCTGCTGCAAGCTCAACCTCAAGACGGCCAGCGGTCCCGTCATCAGTTAATGTACGAACAGCACCAACGGCGGACTCAGAGCGAAGTGTCGATGCGGTCTTATTCGGAGATTCGCCGTCAACATGGAGATAGCAGGTGAGATGATTATCGTGTGGCGGAACGGTCCCATCAACAGTTAGAACTGCGCCGGTGGTCGTAGCGGCCGACACGAGCGGAGCGTCGGGTTCAGTCACCTCGAACGTGTACGCCGTTACCTCATTTGCCGAGAGAAGGTCGCGATTCCGGATAGCGTCGACCGCAAAGCCGCCGACCGCGCCAAGCGTCTCGAAGCTCTCCCGTGCCCGTTCCGAGAACGCGTCACGCTGGGTCGCGTAAACCCCGACCACACCGTACACTGTCTCACCGTGGACCAGCGGAACGGCGATTAGCGACTGGATTCCATCAGCGAACGCGGCACGACGGACCTCCGGCGGAACGCGCTCATCGTTCGCGACCGATTCAATGACTTCTGTCTGGCCGGTGTCCATCGCCTGGCGTTCTGGACTCGACTCAAGATTATCGCGAACACTGGCGAAGGTCTCGCCAGCCTCCCCTCCAGTTGCACGTATCTCCATTGTATCAGTCGCCGGGTCACGCTCCCCGAACCACGCAAATGCGTATCGGTTAACATCCCCGAGACGGGTACAGATCCTTTCCGCAAGCTCCTCCCGGGTCGAGGCGTCGATAAGTTGCGAGAGCACAGTCGAGAGTAGCTCTGAGATGGCTGCAACACGATCAAGACGACCAGTCAGGCGTTCGACTTGCCGCTCGCCGGCCACCCTGTCAGAGATATCTTTGACATAGACAGCCGCCCCAACCGGAACTGGTTCGACAGTTACCGAGAGCCACCGGTCGAGATCCGGATAATATTCGTCAAACTCGATAGACTGCGTCGGGTCCCCGTCTGCGAACACTTCTGTGATGGGTCGGTCAACAGCGTCAGGAAACACGGCTTCAACAGGCTCTCCATCGGGCGAGTCGATATCGAGTGTGTCCCTCGCAGCGGCGTTGCACTCCCGAACGATGCCATCAGCCACGGTGAGGACGCCAAATGGACAAGCATTGAGAACGGTAGCAGTCGACGAGTTATCACCGCCAATCATGGTTGTTCCTCCTCAGAGTCCTGAAAGTAAACTTCCACGCGTGCGCCACCTGCCTTGCTCTCAGTGATTGAGACCGCCCAGCCATGGGCTGTTGCAATGCGTTCGACAATCGCCAACCCGAGGCCCGTCCCATTGTCGGTCCGACTGTACCCGGCTTCGAAGACAGCCGCACGCTCGGTCACTGGGATTCCGGGACCGTCGTCGGCAAGGTAGAACCCGCGGGTCTGTTCTAACCGCCCCGCCCTAACCGTGGGTTCGGCGGCAGGCTCCCCAGTCGTGCCATGTTCTATGCTGTTTCTGAGGAGGTTCTCGAATAGCCGTTCGAGGCGACGCTGGTCGGCGTCGGCCACTGGAAGGTCGTCCACGATGGTAAGCGAGGCGTCAGCCGTCGCAACCGATTCCCAAGCATCTGAGAGGACGGCAGTCAGATCCACGTCCTTGTCCCGGTCAAGGGCACGCTCACCCCGCGCCAGCGTCAGTACGTCGTTGATGATCTGTTCCATTCGGTCGTGTGATGCCAGCACCGTCTCGAGGTGGTCGTCCTCGGGATGTGCATCTACGCTCGCACGGAGGTGAGCCTTCGCCACGTCAAGCGGGTTTCGGAGATCATGACTGACCACCTGTGCGAGCGCCTCGGGTGTCACCGGTGTGGCATCAGCTCCTGCGACTGGTATTTTAATAAACACCAAATGACCGGCAGACTCTCTCTGCGCCCCGGTCTGCTGCAGTAGTCTTGGCCTCGATTCTCCATCGAACGTCACGGTGTCTGGAAGCGGAGCTTCACCAGTGAGTGCGGCGACAATCTCTGAGCCGGCGGCGTCGGCTAGCCACCGGTCAAGGAGAAGGGCCAACGGTTGGCCACTGGGTCCGGTCACGGACCGGTCTGGTCTGGCGTCGCGGAACGACTCGTTGACAGTTGTGACGACGGTCTCTCCACTCTCCTCGGTCACGTATCCGAGAGCGGGGTCGGTATGGTCGGCAGGGACAATGGCAACCTCGCTGGTGTTCTCTGAGGAGTCTTTTGTCATCGTGTACTCTCCCGTCTAGTCGTTAGCATTGTGTCGGCGCTTCTGAAGGAAAGCGCGACAAATGGCAGCGGTGTGGAGGTCATGGTTGACCCACAATTGACTACGCCACCTCTTAGAATATTGGTCCAATGATACAGGGTTCCATCGGGCGACTCTAGTCTGCATACTGAGACATGGGTGAGGATCGAGACTCTGTGTGGGTAGACATATTATCGAAGTGGGTTCCGCCCATCGGTTTGCTTGCGGTGGCTCCCCCACCGCGTGCCCGCCTCTGTCACACCCCATCAATCCCTCCTTTTCGGCCCTCCAAGCCACTGTGGCGGGCACACTGATCCCCTGCATCGATACCGCAACACCCTAGGAATACACTCTCTCCGAACTGATGTCCGTATGTCGATGTTTCCGCACTTGCAGCCGGGTGTTATGTGCAGGTGATGTCGCGGGCTTCCCACTGATGCAACAGTGTCGGTGGTCTGCCATGCGCTGATCAGAGCGAGACAGGCTGCTTGGAGATGTCGCAGGCCACCGTTTGACTGACTCCTTCAGCGACTCCCGGGAAGATCCACAATGACGGCGGTGCCACCGAGCGCGCTCGACTCAAAGGTGAGGTCGCCGCCAAGCGTTTTTATTGCCCAGTTTGCATCGTAAAGTCCGAGGCTGCTCGCATGTGCCAGTTCATGTTCGGTGCCAGAAGTGTTGACATCTTCCTCCGCCTGAAAGCGGAGAATCCTCGAGCGTTGGGATATTAAGATTTGCAGTTTCCCTGTTCTCTCGGTGTGAACCGTCCGCTCTCACGGTTGAACAGGAGGACTCCGGGCTGTGCCAACCAGCCGTTACTCATATCTCTGGTTGGGGAACTCTGAGTCATCTTTCTGCGAATGTTCACCGCACCGTTCACCCCAAACGGCGTCGCTAAATCGGCATACACGTTGGCCACTGCCCCCCGACGACGAATTGCGGTGATTCCGATAAGGAAACTACAGAGTCCCGCAGCAGCGGGAACCGCAATGTGGAGGCCGACCTCAACCCCAGTTCCAAGCACTGAGGGACTCGTTGGCACGAGCGATTAAATTGATTTAGCTGATGCAGCGAGGTCGACACATAGTTCACCATCGTCCAAAGAGACGTGGAGTTCCTCAATCCGCGCCACAAACCGACGACGGTGGTGGCCGTCAGGATGGTAACTCATCGACGACTCAACTAGGCCGGCAGTCTCAAGCCGATTGAGTCGGCTATACACTGTTGACCTTGCTACCCCCATCCGGTCGGCAAGTACCTTCGCAGGAAGCGGATCTTCGGCGACGTGACGCAGTACCTGCCGGGCGAGGTCATCACCAAGAATCGCCAGCAGTTCCTCGGGTGATAGCTCGTCGGCTTGATTGCCATCAGTCGTCTGCCGGTCCATCTGACGGGGTGCGACTCGTTCGGCCATCGTTCCTGCTGATGACCATGCACCATAGTGGATTGTATAGCGTGGCTATCAGTTCCGACAAATCGGTATAATCGTAGTCTAGGCATGCAGACTGGGCGTCACTCATAATACGTGGCACAAGCAGGGGCATCATTCCGGCCGCCGGTCGATGGGGAGTCTCCGACATTGGTTGTCTCCAGCCAATCCGACGATTGCTTAGACGATATCCGAATTGCGGAAGCGAAGATACCCAAGTGCAGGAGCGATAATCAACCAGCCAATCAAGAGGATTACCGGAAGCCAAACGGAACCGAAGGGATCAGTGGTGAGGAGACGTCCGCTGGCAAGCGCGTCGAACGCGGAAACGGCTGCGCGGTTCGGAGAGAGCAACCCGACAAATGTTAGCCAGCCTGGCTGGGCACCACTCTCAATAAAACCGAGCTCAACTGCCCCGAGCCGAATCCCCGTGATGATGAGATTCCACAGAGCTATAAAGATCATGTACGCACCGACCGCGAGAGCGGTCGCGCGCCCATCGCTTCGACTCGCGGCCGAGATGCCAACTCCAAGTCCGACAAACGCACAGCCCATCAGCCCGAGTGCACCAATAAATGGTGCCACCAACGCGGCTCCACTCCCCAGCGTCACCACCGCGACCAGCGCCGTCGCAAGCCCCCCTAACAGAGTTGCGGCAAGCATCAACGCCGTTCGCCCAGCCAGTTTTCCAAGGAGTATGTCGCGCCGCCCCGGTGGAAGACTCAACAGAACTCGCAGTGACCCAGATTCGCGCTCAGTTGTAATTGCTCCTTTCGCTAAGAGGAGTGCGACAATGGGGAGGGTTGTGACACTGAGCTGCATCGCCAGCCGGAACACTTGGCTAGCCGCTTCATCGGTACTAACGGTCACGAGCGCAGTGACACCAGCTGTTGAGAGAACGACCAATATCGTAACTGCCCACAGCACTTTCGACCGGCCGGCGTCGGCTATATCTTTCCGGGCGATACCAGCGACACTCATGGTTTCACCGTCATCTTAGCAGTAGCATCACTCTCTTTATCAGTGGTCTCGCCGGTGTAGCTGGCGAACATCTCTTCTAAAGAAGACTCCTCGATGCGAACATCGGTAACAGTCGTCGTCTCTCGAACGCGGTCGATGAATTCGAGTTTGGCTGTTGGTTCGGCGCACGTCGCAGTGACGACCCCATCTCGAACCTCAACATCACGGACGTTCGCCAGGTCAGCCAGCTCCGTCTCCGGTGGATGCGACACATCCAGTGAGACCTGAGCCCCCTTATTGAGTTGCCGTCGCAGCTGTTCAATGGTATCGACCGCGACTAGCTCCCCTTCAGCAAGGATTCCGACTCGGTCGGCGACAGCCTCCACCTGTTCGAGGATGTGACTAGAGAAGAACACTGACGCGCCTCTGTCATTCTCTGCTAGTATCAGCTCTCGTAGCTCGCGAGCCCCGTTTGGGTCGAGACCGGCCGTCGGCTCATCAAGAATGAGCAGATCGGGGCTGCCAACGAGCGCAACGGCGAGTGCGAGTCGTTGAGCCATTCCAGTCGAATACTCGCCAGCGGGACGGCTTGCCTCATCAGGTGAGATCCCGACTCGGTTGAGTAACGTGGCGGGGTCATCCATCGCATCTTTGAATTCAATCGCAAGCTCAACGTGACGCCGACCACTCAACCGGTCGTACAGCCCGTAATTCTCAGGAACAACACCGATACGACGGTGGAGTTCCTTACGCTCGGCCGCCACATCATACCCCAACATCGACGCGCTGCCAGCGGTCGGGGAGATCAAGTCCAACAGTACGTTGATTACCGTCGATTTCCCAGCGCCGTTGGGCCCAAGAAACCCGAACACTTCGCTCGATTCGACGGTGAGGTCAAGTCCCTCAACAGCGGTCACGTTGCCGAACCGCTTGGTCAAACCTGTAATTTCGATAGCTGGATCAGTCATCGATCTATCCTCTGGTGAGACATCTGTGATTGTAATTCGGGGTCGACTGTTCGCGAGCCACGAACACCGATCCAGTGGTGCGACGCCGGCGCGGAGTTACTCCTGTTGGGTCGGAAGACGGGGAGCAAGTACCGACACGAGCGCGTCGAGATCGCGCGTCTGGTACCACGCCGTTCCCGGCCCGGTGAACTCGAAGACAAGCCCCTCACCACTCAGGAGCGTCGATTTCAGCCCGCCGACCCGCTCAACGGAGTACTCGATGTCGTCGTCCCACGCGATGAGATGCTCGTTGTCGAGGACGTACGATTCGCCGGCATCGAGTTCAATCTTCTCAAGCCCGCCGTAGGCGTCGATGAATGCCGTACCGGTGCCTTTCAATGCCAGCGGCGTCAGACTCGCCTCACCGAGCATCGATTTCACACCACCGATTTCGGAGTCGATATCGATTCCCTCAGTCGCGGCAAGAAAGGCCCCATCAACAGTGTATAGCGCCGAATCCTCCAGTTCGTGGGCCATGACATCACCAGGCGAAGGTGGTGCGAACGTGACTGTTCCACCCTCTGCGCTTGCAGTAAAGCTGTTCGCGAACGCTGATTCGCCCCCGAGCAGTGACTTCGCTGAGCTCAATAGCCCATCCCTGCTCGTGCCGGTCTCCACTGAGACAGTCGAGGAGTGACCGACCATTGCGCCCGGTTCTGCGATAATTGATTCGTTTGCATCAAGCGAGACGACAAGGTGTGTGTACGACGGTTGGTGTGTGAACTCGTAGTTCATAGGAGGGCTTCACGGAGTTGTGAATCTGACAAGCAATCAAACTATCGGGACAGTATTCTGAACGAAAACGCCCGGCGTACACTGTCTCGCAACTTAGCTGAATCGACGCGTAGTTCGGGGGCAGCGTATTCGGTACGTCTGGCGTACATGCCGCCATCGAAGATTCGTGAATACAGAGGATGTAGTCAGCAGTTGGCCATCGTTGGCCACACCAATCTGAGTGACTCAGCCGATGAGTGGAACTGCATATTGGTCTGTCCACTGAGACCGATGTTAAATATGAAAATAATTTTTAATCTGGTGTTTAGTATGCTATGATCGATGCCAGTGCTCGATCTGATTGGATCCCTGCTTGTGTGGCCCCTCAGAACTGGAGCGAACTCTCTCACCGGAATCGTCCTAACGATCGGTTTGATGATGCTTGTGTTTCTCGCCAGTTATCTCTGGAAAAAAGCCCGGCAACTAATATCAGAAGATGGACCATAGAGAGCTCCATGGCTGGTGACCATTGTAGCACATTCTTTCTCGCGGTCTCAGAGGCGCCGGAGTGAGATACCCCGAGTCAGTACCTGTGGAGGTTGCACTCCCTGTGGATACACCCGTACCTACAAATGGACAAGGCGAGTGCCTCAGCGCTTGACCCTGGGACTGTTCCCAAAGCGCGTCATGGAAACAGGAAGCCCTATGCTCACGGGGCGAATGGCGTCAGCCGTGAGCGAGTAGGAGACGATAATTCACACTTTCCTTACGGCAGAAACTGTTGCGAAGAGGGTGAATAATCCACCGAGTACAATTGCTATAATCGGTGCGTTTGACGTTTGATTTTCCAGAAATGCATCTCCCGGCTGGTCGGGAGAAACATATGCGGTTGTCTGCGACCCTTCTTGATACTCTTCAATAGCTGATTCGGCTCCTGACTGCGTTTCGTAGTTCTGTTCAATATCTGCGGGATATATTTTTGTTCCAGTATATTCGGATCCATCATAAGTGTACTCAAACTCAACTACCGGATCGAAATTCGCGCCTGGGTTTGATGACGTTCCGCTGTCCGCCTCGATGTCGAGTTCAATGATAGTCGCATCAACCTCGACTGATTCTCGAACTGCCTCAGTCTGTTGAACGTAATCATATCCTCCGTAGCTGATGATCGCAATTCCGATGAGGATGTACAACAACGCACCTTTGAGACTATCGGGACCATTGATATTCACACCTGAGTCGTCACCCATACTGTCAATCACCACGAGGTTCCTTACAATGGAGAGAGAGTCGGGCGTTGCTGCGGGGCGCAGTTAACTGCGGGCTAACCTGCTCACACCACCGAAGGCGGTATAGCAGGCGAAGCAGCGAGAGTCGCTGTATGCGTCGTCCGAATGTCCAATCTTCTTGTTGGAGGGCTGTATGCATCGCCCCTATGTTCGCACACCTGGCAACTAAAAATTGTATATCGTCACTGTACACAGCCTACCCAACGTGGCTTTCGGTTCAATTGGACCGACGGAACCACCGAAGAACACCGCCTATAGGTGCGTCGTGTCAGAGATTGTCATAGTCTTGGTTCTGTTGAAATCCAATTTATCAGATATATAACCAGATAAAACGGGTGGTCGTTGAATGGTGCGTATTGCCTGCTGGCACTTCTATCAGAACTGGTTGATGTTCAGCGTCGCGTACGAGATACAGGGCGTATCTCGGTCACAGGCGTCCAGGAAGAGCGCCCCGGCAGTAGCGTTTCTCGGATGTGCAGGACGTTTATTTGCGAAGTCTTCAGATATATATGTATGCCAACACTGGAAGGCTGGACACTCTGGCTACACATCGGTGCCGGAACAGTCGCTGTGTTGGCTGGCGTTGGGGCGCTCGTGACGAACAAAGGGGGATGGCGACATCGTCAGGCTGGAAAACTCTTTGTGATATCAATGGGGGTAGTCGTTGCGACAGTGTTTGGTCTTCTCGTCTTCAACCCCACAACTTTCCGAATCATCCTCACACTCGTTGCGATCTTCAGTGGCTATTTCGCGTTCTCGGGATATCGAGTGCTCTCCCGAAAGCGACCTGGTGATGACGCAGATACGATCGATTGGGTCGCAACGGGAGCTGTCTTTGTAGCCTGCCTCGGCTTAGGAGTGTGGGGAGGCATATGGTATCTCGGCGGGCAGTCGTTCGGCATCGTGATGATTGTATTCGGTACAATCGGAGTGGTATTCGCCACGCTTGATGCGTGGACATTCCGTCGGGATGGAACAGACGAGTGGATGGTGAGCCACCTCCAGCGGATGATCGCCGCGTTCATCTCAACCGTCAGTGCTGTCTCGGCTGTCAACCTGACACCCATACTCGGCATTTGGGCCTGGCTTTGGCCGACAATCATCGGCGTTCCACTCATCGTCTACTGGTCGAATGTCTACAGCACCGAGTGATTGCCCTCCCCTCCAATTCTATCACTTGAGATGAACGTCTGAGCTAACATCGCTCAGAGCACGAGCTGCATTGACACTTTGTATGCAGCACAGGGGTTGTATCTGCCTGTAAGGGAGTGAACGGAACCGGCTAGGATAGTTTTACAATACGACTGAACTGGTGTACAGTATGAACGTGACGAAGGGTCGCTGGCGAGTTCTCTTCATAGTCGGAGTTGTTTTACTTTCAGGCTGTGCCGGCGTGGTGCCAGATGGCCCTGTCGACGATGCAGAACCTAATAACGGGTCTTCAACTCCAGTTGATGGCACTCTGGAGATGCACTACATCAATGTTGGCCAATCGGTGAGTACACTCATTATTAGTCCAGGAGGTGAGACAATGCTGGTCGATACAGGCCATTATAACGACGACGGGGAACACGTCTTAGAATACCTCCAAGATCACGATATTAGTCGAATTGATCACCTCGTCACCTCCCACAATGACGCCGATCACATTGGGGGACACGCTGCTGTCATCGAGTATTTTGAAACAGAGGCCGAGGGCGTCGGTACCGTCTACGATCCCGGTATCGCTGCGAGTACACAGACCTACGATGAGTACCTCGATGCAATCGAGCAACACGACGTACCCTTACTCGAGACCCGAGAAGGGGATTCAGTCTCATTTGGTGACGTCGGGGTCGACGTACTTGGCCCACCAGATCCGTATCTCGATAGCGAGGACCGAAACGAGAACAGTATCGTTCTCAAGTTTACTCACAGTGAGACAAGCTTTCTCCTCTCTGGTGATGCGGAGATGGATCAAGAAAGCTATCTTGTAGATACCTACGGCGGGCAACTCCAATCGACAGTACTGAAGGCAGGCCATCATGGCTCTTCAAGTTCCTCTACCGGAGCGTTTCTCGATACGACGCAGCCGCAGGCGGTGATTATCTCTAGTGCGTATGATTCTCAGTACGGTCACCCAGATGAGGAAGTGCTACAACGGTTTGCAGATAGGTCGATTCCGGCGTACTGGACTGGTGTCCACGGCAATATCGTGCTCGTGAGCGACGGACGTTCGGTGTCGGTACAGACGCAAGGCGATGTGGATACGGATCCACTCACCCTCCGTGATGCTGCTCCAATCGACCCGGGGACGGGTGGTGCGGTAACTGAACGAGCTACGTTGGATAGCAACGGAACGACTATCGTTGAATCTACCTCTAACAGCAGAGATTCTGGCACGGATGAATCGAGTGACGGCACGTCAGGAGAGGGACTCATTATTAACGAGATTAATGCTGACGCTGACGGCGATGAGCGTGAGAACCTCAATGACGAGTATGTCATCTTCGAAAACAGCGGTGACGATGCTCTTGATCTCTCAGGATGGACGATTGAAGACGACGTAGGCCAGAGCTACACCATCCCGGATGGCTTCACACTTGATGCGGGCGAGACAGTAACGCTTCGAACTGGGAGCGGAGAAAATAGCGAGGATGAACTCTACTGGGGATCTGGCTCACCAATCTGGAACAATGATGGTGATACGGTGATTGTCACTACCGCCTCGGGTGACCTGGTGCTGGAGGAGGAGTACTGATGGAAGAAATTGAACTACCGGATGGGAGCTACACGGCAGTTGTTGATTCGATTGAAGATGGACTCGCGAGAGTATTCTTTGAGCAAGATGGAGAAGAAGTAGGAGACGCTGTTATCGATGCTTCGCAGTTGCCTTCAGACGGCCGCCACGCTGATGCCATTCTGTCGGTATCAATCCACGATCACCAGCTCGAAACCGCGGTTTACAGGCCAGAGAAGACGGCTGACCGAGCCGAGGATGCCCAGAATCGGTTTGATCGACTAGCAAAACGCCCCTCTTCAGATGAGGACAATTGAAGCCTAAGCAACGACAGCCAAGCTCTCGCTGAGGAGCCTTCCAAACGAACTCCGGTTCCTTCGAGCAAACAGCGATACGGAAGTCAGGCCGATGGCACGGCCCGTGCGATTCGAGTGGGATGACCACGATTGGTCGGGAAAACCACACTGTCATGAATCTCCCAAAGAAGTGCGCACGAACCCGCAAGTAGCCTCCGTGGATCGGTAGTCGAACCCACCGGAGGAATTCTTGCGCTTTAGCGCGGGGTGGATGTCACTCGTAGTCGTAGCCCCACTCCCGAAGCTTCGCCGCGACGAGGTCCTCATTCTCCTGCGCGACCAGCATAGCTGCCTCACGAACGTCCGACTTCGGAACTGACTCACCGAGCCGCCCCTCAACTGTGTCGCGAAGGTCGTCTTCGCCCTCGCGAACGAAGTCCCGAAGGAAGAACGGGACTTGATCACGTCCTTCGTTGACCTTGCTTCGCCGGTGGATGTACGGCAAGCGGGGTGTCGATGGCTCCGTGGTTCCGCTGTCGTCGACCGATGTTTCTGCTGTTTCGGTGGGCTCCACATCTGTCTCCTCGACGGATTCTTCGACCTCTTCATCATCGCTGTCGTACGGGTCGCCCGATGAGCCGGATTTGAGCCCCATCTACGCCACCCCCTCCACGATGCCTGCTTCACGTTCAAGATGACGTGCAAGGTCTTCGAACGCTTCGAGCGTGTCCATCTCGTGATCACGCTCTCGCGAACGATGCTCGTCGACGTACGCGAACGGCGAGCATTGTTGTCGCCAACTCCCTTCCATCAGCGACGCCCGCTCGCCGATGACAATCGGCACATCGAATGGCCCCTCACGAAGCTCATCAAGGATCTCCTGTTGGTCATTGGTTCCCTTGAAGCCGATCGGGACGACCGCTAAGACTCCGACATCAACGCCGGTGTTCTCTTCTAACCCGGTCACAAGATCGTCTAGTCCCTCAATGGACTCCTGTCCCTTCGCTGTTGCCTCGAACGGGATGACGACGTTTCCTGTTGCTACGAGCGCATTGTACAGTACCGGGCCGGCCTTGCCTGCCGTGTCCACGATGAGGACATCATACCGGTCGCGAACGTTGGCCTCGTCAAGAACACGGTGGAGTTGGTGGTATACCGAGTACGACCGTCCGAGCTTCGAGGCCTTCTCTTGTTCCTGAATCAGCAGTTCAGGAAGGTCCTCAAGCATGTTGTGTGATGGGATGAGGTCAACGCCTGCTTCGACGGTCTCGACTAACCCGTCAAACGGCCCCTCGGGACTGTCGACCATGTGCTTGACGAGATTGTCGGCCGATGAGTCACCGCGGTCGTATCCGTCTGGCCCGAACAGATAGGTGAGTGAGCCATTCTGGGTATCAAGATCGATGCAGAGGACATCGAGTCCGGCGCGTGCGTGTGCGACCGCGAGTGTCCCAGCTGTCGTTGTCTTTCCAACACCGCCAGCTTCGGAGACTGGCGTGTACGCGAGCATGGTTCTGGCGTCGGTGAGACATCTATTAAATGTTAGCCATATTGTGTAGTTAGTGGGTATAGTTATGAGCTATAGTTGGCTGTTATAGTTGTAGGCTATAGCTGGTGTATGTGGCTACAAAATATAGTTGCTATGTGTAGTTGTAGTGTGTCGGCACTACAACCTCTCATACGGCCGATTTCGACGGTCTCAGAAGTTCTGACAATATTCGAGGCCAATTTGCCTGTGGACAGCTATGCGCTTTCTGAGAGCCTCCTACCCGATATCTCTCAGCGCCAACGGTGTCGTCGTTGTACACGGGCAAATTCGCAAACGCTCGGTCGGAGGGCCTGGACCTCGCGACTCAGAGGTATCGCCATCAGAACCACATAATAACCGTAGAGGCTGATGACACGATGACCAACTAGGTGGCCTGTCCCAGACAGATCTATCGCAATCGCTGCTTACTGGTCATCAGCTGCACCGTACTATGCACTATTATGCGCTATTGATCGTTGCCACATGATCTCCTACCGAAGCTGAACACGAGCGCCGGGGTATCGAATGGTATTCTAGAAGAGCTCCGGGCAGACCAAGCTAATATTGCTGAGCTTGGACACAATCTCTTGGAACCAACGCCGGTTGCACAACGTCGTCGCGCCTACCTGCCAACAGCTGGAATGAATCACGCACGTCGATTGTTGTGGTTGCTCGGCCACTCGCCACTGGTGGTGTCGCAGATTCAATATAGCAGTATACACTTTATCGATGGGTAAAACAACCGAATATCGTGGCTTGAGGTGTCTGAGAGGCCAGTATTCTGGGTCTCACTACCTGATCTATTCCACTCAGTTGTAATGCAATACAAATGAGTGGCTATTTGCACCTCCACGCTGTACGGTCATCACGACGCATGCCCCAGGACTCAGACCGCCCATACCCGGCTGCAGACGACGCCAGCACCGACACGCCGGCGCTTGACCGACTCGTTGCGGATTTCCTCCGTTCCAAGCGACGTGACTCGCAGGCGTACGCAACCTCTGCCGAGTCAGTGTTGGAGCGGTTTGTCGACTGGTGTGGGCGTCGGGGGGCAACACTCGAACGCATCGACGATAACGACCGCATCCTTCGCGAGTACGCGAAACACCTGCAGCGGCGTGTCGACGGCGACGGCATCGCTGCCTCAACGGCGAACGCCTACTTCAGCTACGTCTCGGCATGTCTCTCCTATGGGGTTCGGGATGGGGTACTCACGCGGAATCCAGCATTGAGTGCAAGCGCACAAGAGGAACTCCCAACAGCCGAACAAACCCAGGCTGACCAGCAGTTTTGGACGCCGGCCCAGCGGGAGCAACTGGTCGCTCATGTCGACGAGCGGGCCCGAACGGCGATCAGTGACCGCGCGTTCGATGCCCACATCGAGGCTCGGGACCGCGCGATTGTCGCTGTCCTCGCGTATACCGGGGTGCGAGGAGCAGAGGTGTTTCGCCATCCACAGGATGACCGAGACGGCCGACAAGGGCTTCGCTGGGGGCGCGTCGACTTGGACGCGGGTACGGCACGCGTCCTGGGGAAATCGAAAGAGGAGAGCAAACGCTGGCAGGAGGCATCACTGGTCAAACCGGCTCGAGAGGCACTCCGCCAGCTCAAACGCGTCCAACGGCCGCCGACGGACGATTGGCCAGTGTTCGAAACGGCACATGCGCCGTCACTCCACCGAGCGGCTGATGCGGTGCTCTCGGAGGCAGCCAAAACCGAAGCACTAGAGACGTATGGGGGAATCCGTGAGGTGTTGCGCGAGCACGAGATCACCCCGCCAGCGCTCACGACCGATGGGGCACGGCGGCTGATGCAACGGCTCACCGACGCAGCCGAAATTGACGTGCCCAACGGGACGTACCTACAGCCCCACGGTGCACGGCGTGGCATCGGAGAGGCCGTGTATCGCGAAGATCGGGAACAGGCACAAGATCTACTGCGCCACCAGTCGCTCTCAACAACGAAAGATCACTACCAGCATATCGACGCTGCAGAACGAACAGAGGAGCTTGACGAGACCCTGGGGTTCGGGGACGACGCGTAGCCGCTCAGTATACTGATTCGACTTTGGGGTAAAATCCCGATTCTGGGTTGAATGACACGCCAGATTGATACGGCGCAAATCCAGCGGCGGTACACACTGCTGTTGCGAACATGGGATCGCCATCCGCAGACAATGGAGACAGGAGTCACAGTCTGAGAAGGCTGTCTAAAACAGGGCGACAGCGGTTGTCTCTCCGGAAAGCGTCATCGTGCTGCCCGTCGCCCGAGAATGAACACGAGCAGAGCAAGCATGACCGCGCCAAGGCCTGTCTCGACGGTAGTCAGGAGTCGTCCGAGCCCGACAGGCTGGAAGTCACCGAAGCCGAGGGCTGTGTACGTCAGCGTTGAGTAGTACACTGCATTCAGTAGCTCAACAGGGTTTGCAACAATTTGTGTATAGGTGATCGGAGCCCCCTCTGCTGGTTGCATCCACCCGCCAAGCGGGTAGAGAAGCGCAAATGAAAGGATGATTCCAAGGCTCCAGGCGATGACGCGCCACGGACTCTCCCCATAGAGGAGTGTTACTCGGGCTATCTTCGCTCGACTCCACCGAGCGCCGGCGATGAGTCGCTCTTCTATGCTCTCAGCTGCCGTTGCATCGTCCCAGTAGCCCTGTGTCTGGAGATCCTGTCGCCGGACAAATGCACGCGCTTGGAGCCGGGGACGAGCGTGTTGTCCGCCGAGTTCCTCCAAGGCGCGATAGACGCTTTTTGCCGTATCGACATCTGTCTCTCCAGCTCCGCCGTCGTAGCCGGGATCATAGACGCAGGTGTGGCGTGAGCGAATCGCAGCAAGCGTATGCGGAGACACGTCGCTGTTGTCCGATGGATCGCCGAGAAACCGTGTCTCTTCGTCAATCCGAACATCACCGAGTGAGGTATCTGCAAGCTTCGCGCCGCGCAGATCTGCACCAGATAACGTTGCCCGGCTCAGAATACTACGCTCCATGTCAACCCCACGGAGATCAGCATCCATCAGGTCGGCCTCTGTCAGATTCGCCTCCGAAAAGATCACGCTCGACAGATCCAACTCCCGGAAATCAACACCGTTGTTGAATTCAGCATTGCCGAAGTCCACTGACTCGAGGCGTGCATTACGGAATCGGGCTTGTCCGTTGAAACTGACATCGCGAAAGCTGGTTCGATCGAATGTTGCGCCGACGAAGTTTGCCTCCCGGGAGAATTCGGCAAATCGGAAGGTGCCGCCATCGAAGTCTGCTTCATGGAAGGTCACGCGATCACCGAAGGTTGTCTGGAAGAACTCACCACTGTGGAGTGATGCACGGAGGGCAAACAGCTCATCTTCAAACGAGCAGTTTCTGAAGCTCGCTTCAGTCTGTATCGTCGCGTTCAACAAGCTCACGTGTGCTTCAAACGTCGATGCGTCAAACTCGACCTCGGTGAATGACACATGCCCGAAATCGACGCGCTCAGCAAACCGGCTGGCATGGAAATTCACGGACGCCGCAAACACAGCATCTGAGAAGTCTGTCGCTGTCTCGAAATGTGCCCCCGAGAAGTTCACACTGTCAGCGAAGGTCGCCGACTCGAAGCCACCAGTATGGAAGTGTGCGTCCTCGAACGTTGCCGCAGCGTGGAATTGCGATGCTGTGAATACCGCTTCATCGTTGAACGCGGCCTCCCGAAAGGTTGCCTTCCCGCCGAATTCCACCATCGAAAACGCTGCTGGCCCCGCAAACGTGACCGATTCAAAATCGGCGTCACCGCGGAAGTTTGCCCCCGTGAAAGTGGCATGGGGGACCGTTACCGACGCTGCGCCGATGTCAAACGTACCGAACTCCGCACCCAGAAATTCTACCGCTCGGCGGTGGGCGTCGGAGTCAGTCTTGTCAGTCGCGGTGTCAACTGCGTCTAGAAAGGCGGCAACCACATCAGCATCGTCTTTCTCCTCGACTGGCAGGTGGAAGATGCAGTGGTCTTCCTGCGCCTCGGCCGCATGTGGGCAGGTCCACACCCCAGCCTCGTTGAGGAGCTCCTCGTCGACATGGCACGCATCCCCCGGTTCTCCACCCCACGATTGGGGATGCTCTGGATCAAGGACGTACGTGCAGCTCGCCGTCGCCTGTGACATACCGGTGGCAAGACGGGTATCATCTTCAAATTAGGTGCCAGTTTAAGCGGCTGGTACTATCGTGGAATGTGCTCCCGCGCAACCGCTATTCGTTATGTTGGAGTGGTCCTGAAAACGTACCTACTGGGTCCCTCGCAAAGGCCGTCCGGTAGGCCTCCTCAAAGATGGTATTGAGCACACTGAGCAACTCTGGATTCGTGGTGCAGAAGTCGCTGATTGCAGTGGCAAGCTGTGCATGGTAGGACTCGGCGAGATTCTGTGGATCAAGCGCCGAGAGATCCTCGCTCATGGATATGTACGATTTGGGGCTGGGGTCTTCAAGCTATGTTGGCGGTGGATGCTTCAGTGTGACAGTTGCCCGTGGTGCGCTTGCGTGGGGAGCTGAGGGTAAAGTAGGTGAGCCACGTTCAGGCCGGAGGATCTGCATCATCGCCAAAGCCGCTGCCATATGATTCGACTACGTCTGTGACAATGACTTCATAGGCGTTGTACCAGTCTGTCCAGCGCTGTTTTGCCGTTTTATTATCTGCGTGAGTGCCGAATTGTTCCAGGGCATCAAGTGAATCCCAGTAGTGAACTGCCTCGGGGTCAAGCCCGAGGTACTCGACTTGTTCCCTCTGTAGAGATATCCCTCTCTATTCAGTAGGGCTCCGACAACCACATCTCGACATACCAGGGTAGTCGCTATTCTTCGAACCCGTGGAGGGACCGATGTTTGTTGAGAAATTTCGGGTGCGGGCGCAGGTTCTCATCGTTCGGGAGATGCAGCGATTCTCCGTTGAGATTGTTAAACTCATCGTACCCGTCGCACCCCTCTGCCTGGCGCACGATGACCTCGTAGTCATCTGTGACAGAGAGCCATCCGTTGTCGAACGCCCAGTGATGCAGTTTACACAGCGCCACCCCGTTTCTCACATCATCTACGCCATCCTCGCTTTTTGGATAAATATGTGCAGCTTCAACCTCAAGACCCCCATTCGGCGCGACGCGCCGAGTACCGCACACCGCGCACCGTTCATCGTACGCATCTTTCACTTCCTGCGCAAATGCTTGGTCGCGCTGTCGGCGACGCGTGCTCGTGAATGACTTGTTGTCTTCCGTCAGGTCGGGATTCGTAGGCTGGGATGGCGTTCCATTGGATTCAGACGGTATCTGAGCGGACCCTGCATCCGCCGCATCGTCACCCTGTGTGCTTACCGAGTTGTTCTCTGGTGGAGTCGCAGTATCGTTGTGGGTTTCCACTTCGAGATCGAGACGCATACTCTCAAGCCGACCCCGAGGGAGATCAGCAACACGCGCCAGTTCGTATAAATATGCGTCACTCCAGAAGGCCGGGTCAGTGCACACAGCTACGGTATCAGCGCGTACCGAGGCATCCATGGGTGTTGCTGCGATGTGCGTATTACGTGGGCACGTTAACGGTCCCAAGAAGACAATCTCGCCTTTCAGCTTCCCTTCGGTACCGATGCCGTACGCATGCCCGTTATCTGTAAACTCGAATACTTGCACGTGCTCCTCGTCTTCGATGGCCGCGTGCGCGTCGTCCACCACAATATCAGTCTGATACCCGTGCAGCGTGACGCTCGACGCGTCTACGCGGCGAACGGTCACTCTGTCTTCAACGTCAACCTCAGTGATGTGATGCATCACGCGCGTCCCGTCCTCAACGGCGATATTAGCACCGTCCTCCTGCGATTCTCGCACCGTATACGTCTCGCCATCCACCGCCACAATCACGGTTGCGTCGCCATCGTCATCACGGTTGACGCGTCGCACTTCACCATCAGCTATTTCTCCGGGATGGAAAGGTGCATCCTCACTCGGCGAATCAGCCATGAGTGTTTCACGTGGCGCACGCCCGTTAAACGTGCACGGCATCAACGTCGTCAATATCCGCTATTGCAAACGATCGTCGCTGCGTGACTAGAAGGGAGCCTTCAGCCAGGAATGATCATCGGTCAGCGCCTGCATCTGCCGGCCAAAGAGTGGCCGCAGTGAGTGAATCTCACCGTCAATGAACAGATCAAATGGTTCGCCGCGGTGGATCTCTCCCTGGACGACAAACTGGATAATTGGCTGTGTCTCGGCGGTTGCCAGCGCATTGCCGTGATCGGCCATCGTCTTCGCGAGTGAGTTGATGAACTCCTGATCGGTGAATGCCTCGCCAAGATTGACAACTGTCACTTGATTTGGTACATCTCCCTCGGCGAGGAGCTCTTCGAATGCCTCAATCGGCAGCTGTGTCGGGAACGTGTCGTATGTTCCGTGCTCAACAATGTTGTAGACGCCCCGGAGCTGGCCATCTGTTGGCATTCTATTGCAAGATAGTATATTAGAAACGAATAAGAACCTATCGGGGAAATCCGGCAGCGAGAGCGGGGGTTGACACCCTCCCACCGCTTCAGGGGGTGGGCTTCCGCTCGCTCCGTGTCACTCCTCGGTGAACGAGAGGTCGATATCGATATCGAACGCGTCGTCGCTGAGTCGCTCAAGCAACTCTTCAATGGCGGCATCATCCTGGCCAGCCTCGAGTGTGAGATTGACTTGGGCGCGATCGGTCTCTGCGGCGCCCTGCATCGTCGTGGGAACCCCGGCATTGCCTTCGAGGACGAACTTGACAAAGCCGTGTTCAAGGACGCTGGGGCCGTCTGGACTCTCCGCAGTCCTGACCGACCGCCATTTGCTTCGCAAATCCGTGACGGAGTCGCCAGTGTAGCCGAAGGTCCACGTTTGGCTGCCTTCCTCGTAGATTTGGAATGGGTAGCCGGGCATCCACTGCGAGGGATCGGTGGAGCCAGTCGACGAGATGGTGAACCGGGGCGCTGTTTCGGTCCCAAGCGTTCGCAGCAGATGCGTCCGAACGCCTGCCTCGGTAACGGCGCTCCCAAATCGATTTTGAATCGTCGCGACATCGAACGTCTCGCCACCGTCCAGCTCGGTGAGGTACTCGTTGATTTCGTCAGCAAACGAGTCGGGGACGACGGGAACGAGCGTTACCTCGAGTGGATCACGGTCGGCGAGGGAATCTTGATACCGGTGATTAGCCTCGATGAGGTAGTCATCAGCAAGGACGCTCACCACGGCTTCTCGGATTGCTGTTTCAGTGTCGGCCTTGGGCAGATACACATCATCGGCCTGCCGAATCTCACGCAGTATCGCCTCGACTGTGACACGGCCGTCTGTCTCAATGGTGTCGGTGAGCCGGTCGGCAATGTCTGATGCGCCGATAATCCGCGCCATCGACACATCGCGAATTGCGGCGTCCAGCTCGGGTTCGGTGAGGAGCTCTGCCCCATGCCGCAGGATGTAGGCATCGTCCTGGATGAGGCGACCAATCGCCATGAACAGGCGATCCTGTTCGTCGCCATCGATGCGAACATCGGTTTTTGAGGCGAGCTCGGTATGGTAGTCACCGACCGAGATTTCCGTTGTCCCTTGGCTAAATCGGCTCCGCAGATCGGATTCAATCTCTTCGATCCCCCAGGTCTCAATATCGTCTTCGTGGATGATCGTTGATTTTGGCCGAAGCGCTTCGAGATTGGTGCTAAAGCCATCGGCTGGCGTGTGGATGAGGATCGGCGCATCGGCAAGCGCTTCCTTGGCGGCGTCGATCACATCGCCAACACTGCCCGGAATCGGATACTGCGGATTCGTCAGGAACGCCTCATAGATGGCCTCGATTGTGGTTTCGCCCTTCCGCGAGAGCAAGTCTTCGGCAATCGGCCAGATGTGGCTTTCAAGATCGAAGGGATCTGCTGCGGCCTCGTCAATGAGCGTACTGGCGCTGTATTCGTCCCCCTCAATGACGAACACATCAAGCTGCATGCGCGTCGCGTCATCGAATTCATTCAGGAGATCATCACCATCGATGACATCGCCATAGGCGCGGCGCAGCTCTTTCTGGAGCTCTTCTTCTTCCTGGTTTTTCATCGCCCGAATGCGGGCTTTGATGCCGTCATCAAGACCGTCGCCAGCCAGGACTTGGCGAGCCCCTTCAACATAGCGGGCTTTGTCGATATACCGGGTTCCCGATTCGATTGCGCTTCCCTCCTTCGGCTGGACAAAGAGGAACGTATTTCGCCAGCTCCGCCCACGCCCTTCATCGGTGATGACGTCCCGAACCTCGTCGGCGGTCCACTCGCTATCCTTGATGATGACTTTGACTTGCTTGCTGTCGGGGATCTGCTTCAGATCATCCATCCGGAAGCCAACGGTGTAGGCGCCGTGGCCAAACAGCTCCTCGACCATGGTGGCGATTTCGCCCTTGGCAGCCGTTTCTGACACATCGCCGGCGGCATTCCGGATCAGGGCATTCGGATTGCGCTTATCACGAATGGCGTATTTGCCGTTCAGCTTGTGTAGATGCCACGCAATGCCGTGGAGCTCTTCGAGCTGGATGTAGATTTCTGCAATCCGATCCCCTGTCTGATAGGCCCCCATGACGATCTGGGCGACATTGGCGCCTTCCCCCTGGCTATCATTCAGTGAGTACAGCAGAATCGTGTTGAGAATGCGACGCCCGTGATCAATGGTGTCGTCGATGCGGTCGATATCGTTGGTACAGGCATCCGGCCGCGCACGATTGATTTTCGTCAGCTCATCTTCAAACTGCTCGGCATCGATATCGCCGTGGGTGATCAGATCAGTCTCTTCGCGAAGCTCCAGCAGAATCGTCGAGAAGAGATAGATCATCCCGCGGGTGTTCTGATTACTGTCGGTCTTGTAGTAGCGCGATTCGAGTGTGTCGATCAGCTCGGGATGAATTGGATAGATTTCCTCGAATTCATCGCGCGTCGGGCGATCGTCTTCGGTGACGTAATCCGAGCGATCGTAGGCTTCGAGATAGCCATCGATAATCTCGCTGGCAAGCTCCGTCTCGACATCATCGATGAGCCGGTGGAGGAGGACATCACGTTTGCTCACCTTACTGTTCATGTTCACTTGGACGGCATCCTCGCGGTCGAGGATATCATGGACAGCTGACCCCTGTCGGAGGACGGACATGATAGTGTACAGCTCAAGCGAATCCATCGCTGTCGCTTCCATAAGTGCCTGCAGAAAGCCACGATTGGCGGCCCGGCGGTCATCATTGAGCGAATCCCACCAGTCTTCAAGCTCATCAACGATGAACGCGACCGTTCGGTCGCCGATGGCCTCTTCAATCGTTTTGATGCCGGGATAGCCCCCCGAGGCGAACGAACCCGGATCGTACTCAAGCGCCTCAAAGAACGGCTCCCAGAGATACTCGTATTGGTCGTTTTCGTACTGAATGGAGACGCTGATTGTTGTTGCGTCGGTCGGTAGTGCCGCGTCCATCCCAGGCACATGCTCGTCGGTCCAGGGGCCGGCAATCTCTGGCGAATTGAAACAGTGGTAGAACGCGACCATCTGGTGGGATTTGCCGGCGCCGTAGGGGCCATAGAGGACGTGGGTATTCCGTGGGTCGTCGCCGTTGAGCGAGTCACGCAGGATGGAGAGAGTCTCCTCTAACCCATGGGTGGACACGGTTCGCTTGAAGAACGTCTCGGCATCTGCCTCAAATTCATCATCGCGGTCCGTGTTGTACAGTTTCACCTGCCCGTCGATGCGGCCTTCGGTCCGGAGCTCCTCGCTCAGCGTGACCGTATCGGCAAGTGTGTGTGAAAGAGCGGATGCCATCGGATTATCATGACTGGGGGTTGGTGTGGGGTTAAGCATGACGGTGGCTGTTGCCCGTAATGGCGACAGTACAGCCGCTCAGTCTGGCACTTTCAGCCAGATTCATTGCGTGAACGAAGGGGCCCGCCACGGCTGGTTGCTGGCCCATCGCCAGCAGTGGCTCGGGGGTGGTTAGCCGCCGAAACTCGAGATGTCGCGGTCGCCGAGTACACGCTGGTAGGTGTCGTCACCGGTTGCAGCTGCCAACCGGTCGGCCAGCTCATGCACATCGTCGTCAATCTCCCATTTATCCACGTAATTTTGCACCGTTTTTCCCTCCTCGAAGCGTCGCCGGAGGAATTGCAGCTTATCTAAGGCGGTGAGGGTCCCTTCGCTGTTGACGCGGTCTTCGATATAGCGATAGCGGCGGTCATTTTGCCAGGTACCGAGCGCAAAGCCATCCTCCGTCGAGAAGAGCTGCATCCGTTTGAGATCATCTGGGCTTGCATTGGTGCCTCGACAGAGCTTGTTGACGGTGGAGTAATCCGGGCTTTGCTCCTGGAGTAAGTCAATGAAGACATCAATCTCGCCAATCTCGCTGGCTTCCTGGATGAGGCCATAGATTTCCTCGACAGCGTCCTTGGCGGACATGATGTCACCATCGCGCGTGACTTTGCCGTGGTGGCGTGAATACATCTGGAAACAGGCCCCCATCTCCATCACGCCGATATCGCCACGTGACAGCTCCCGTTCGGCCATGAGCTCGCGGCGCTTGGTTCGCACTTCCTCATAGATATCGCGGCGGAGGCGACGCCAGCTGATGCCGGTTCGCTCACTCTCGGCAATCGGGCGGGCCACGACAATGATATCGAAGGAGACTGCTTCCCCGGTGATGAATTTCTTCACATCGGCGGAGACGGGGTAGGTGCGTGTCACCTCAAAGCCGACATCACAGAGTGATTCAAGCAATTCACCCCAGGAGTCTGAGTCAGAGTGGTGATACGTGAACGCAAGCACCCCATCGGATTTCAGCGTGTTTCGAATGACGCTAAACGCTTCATGCAGCTCTGATTCGAAATCTTCGGAGGTTTTGTCAAGGAACGGATTGGTGACGATACTCTCAAGCCGTGGGGTTTGCTCCTGATCGAATCCCTCGTAGCGGTCCTCCAAGAGGAGTTTCTGCCAGACGTAGAAGTAGTCGGCTACCTCTGAATAGATGATATTGTCGTAGTAGGGTGGATCAGTAATGACGGCATCAAATTCATCCTCATACGGGAGCGTCCGCATGTCACCCTGCCGCAGCTCGAATGACTCACCGATTGGCGTCTCGAAGGGCTCCGTCTCCTGGGTGTCACCATCAACGATGTAGCGTTCGGTCGGGGCCGCAGCATACTCGACGCCATCGCGGACCATGGCCCAGTTTTTCTGGAAATTCCCCATGCCATACGCCGTCCCCCAGGGATTCGCCTCGGCAGGCCGACTCTGTGGATCAAATGAATTCGTCTGGAACAGATCGTTGATGTGGTTTCGCGATGCCTGATACCCCACCATCATATTGTTAAACCGCAGCATATCGCTAAACGCGAGGAAGAGATACTCCTGGGCGTTTTCATCCTCGACATTGCTGATGGCTCGCAGGAGCTTGCTCAACACGAGGAGCTGCCGGTCGTTGAACATGTCCTTCCAGTCTTCATACCCATGCTGAAAGACGTCATTGCCGCTAATGGATGATGCAGACGTGATGGCTCCCTCTGGGATCGGCTCTTGGGGAATGTAGTCGCGAAGGTCATCGGCCTCGGCCCACTCGGCGGCGGCGGCCGCATATCGCTGCTTGTCGTCGTCGGTCGCGGCTTTGTAGCCCTTGGCGTCGCTGCGGTCATAGCCACGCTCATCGCAGTGATCACAGTAGTACTCAACGGCGTAGAGTCGCTGTGAATACCCATCCTGTTCGGCAATGGCGTCAGTGACGCCGTATTTCTGGCCGCAGTCACGACAGGAGTATTCGCCGCGGTGCACGGTTCCCTCATCTGGACGGAAGGAATGGTGACACTGGTCACAGGTAGAGTCGCTCCGCCAGTCATCCACGTAGGTGAGCTGTTCGCAGTGGGGGCAAAACACGTTGTATTCGTCACCATGGTCGAAGCGGCCCTTGGCCACGCGATAATCGGAAAACAGCGAGACGGTGTTGTCACAGGAGACACAGTCAACCTCCTTGACCCACAGATAATGCATGACATCGGCAGTGTGGCCATCGTCGTCGGCATTTGGGCAGGCCGTTTGGTAATGCGCGGTAAGCTCCTCTGCCACCGCGTCTTTCACTGACTCAAACGCCGCATCAAGCGTGTCGAGATCCGTGCGGCCCGCCTCAAGCTCTTTCTTGACGACAAACCAGGCAACGGGATTCAGATCGTTGCCGACGACATCGGCGCCAAATCGGGAGGCCTCAACTAACGAGGTTCCGCCACCCATGAATGGGTCAAGGACTTTGGTATCGTTGACGCGGACGTCCTTGGGATACAGCTCCCAGAGTGACTCCGGATCTGTATCAGTGACTGACTCAAGCAGATGGTCGATATCATCGGAGCCAATATCAAAGTCTGTGAGTGTGCGCTTGTTTGCCCCCGGCTCACGCACGTCAATCTCCTTGGTTTCGTTGAGTAAGGAATACAGCGAGATGGAGCGGAAAACACAGCCGAGCCGGCGCGCCCACCATTTGTGCATGGTGTAGATCGGTCGGTAATGCCGCTTGGCACGCCCCTCCTTTTCGGCGATTTCGTTGATCTTCTCGATGGGGAACCCCTGCTCGATTGGCAGTGGTGTCCGTGCCGCCGGCGTGTGCTCTTGGCGGGCCATAATATACCTCCTCTATTCGGGAGTTGGTATATAAACCTTGCAGTCAATTTGGGGAGAGGAGTTAATTTTCAGGGGCGCAGTTTTATACAACCAGCCGGCCACCGGCGGATGTGACCGCGCCGACGAGCCCGGGAGGCGACTTTGTCTCAGTAACGTATGAGCACGGCGTAGCGGATGCCGTGACGGACGCGGGTGAGTCGACCGACGAGACGCAATCTGGGGAGCCCCTTGCGTCACTTCGCGCGCGACGAGTATTGGCTGGCCAGTCGGATACGGCGATGCAGTCGCTGGGCCAGCTCGATGAGTCGAATGTCAAGCTGCTTGAACACCAAGTTGAGGCGGCGTATCGCGCCCTGTTCGAGATGGATGGCAAGGCGCTACTTGCGGATGAGGTTGGCCTGGGGAAGACGATTGAAGTCGGCATGATTCTGAAGGAGATGGCGTATCGCGATACCTGCGATGCCGTCTTGATTCTCACCCCGGCACAGCTGGCCAAGCAGTGGCAAGGCGAATTGGCGGAGAAGTTCGGCCTCGAGTACGTCTGCAACTACGACGATGAGTTTGCGGGTTTTGATGCCCACGACCAGATCATTGCGAGTATTGATACCGCAAAGAGCGACCGGCACCGCGACACGGTGTTGAGTCGCCAATGGGATGTCCTCGTGCTTGATGAGGCCCACTACGTCAAAAACGAAGCAACGGATCGATACAGTCTGATCGACCAGCTCTACTATCGGTATGCGTTTTTCCTGACGGCGACGCCGATTCAGAATGAGCTAACCGATCTGTACAATGTGATCTCGCTGTTGCGGCCAGGGTTGTTCGGCACGCGTGATGTGTTTCACCAGTATTTCAGCGACTCCGGTGACTCGCTGATTAACACCGACGAGCTGCAGGCCCGCCTCCAGCAAGTCATGATTCGCAATCGGCGGGCCGAGACGGATATTGACTTCACTGACCGGATTATCGATACCCGAACGTTCCAGCAGTCAGCCGCGGAACGAGAGCTGTACGAGTTAGTCACCGAGTACGTGACAACGGCCTACAGCCAAGATCAGGGGCAGAAACTCGTGTTAATGTTGCTGCAAAAGGAGGTTGTCAGTAGTCCGGAGGCGCTTCGCGGGACGATCTACAAGCAGCTCCAGGACCCCACTGAACACACGAACCGCCAGGCACTTCGACGGATTCTGGATGCGATTGATGCGATTGAGGAGAATACGAAGGCCCAGCGACTCAATGATATCATCGCCTCGGCGCGTGAGGAAGTCGAGAAGGGACGTGTGATCGTCTTCACGCAGTTTCGGGCCACACAGCAGGCCTTGCTCGAATCGCTGTCAGCGGCGGGCTACGTGACGCATGCGTTCCACGGTGGCCACTCAAGTGCGGAGAAGGAAGCGATTATCGAGGACTTCCGCCAGGAGGGTGGTGTCTTGGTATCGACGGATGCGATGAATGAGGGGCGGAATCTCCAGTTTTGCAATCTGATGGTGAATTACGATCTGCCGTGGAATCCGATGAAGGTCGAACAACGGATTGGCCGGATTCACCGCATTGGCCAGGACCGCGACGTGTACGTGTTCAATATGGCACTAGAGGATACCATCGAGGAGTACGTCCTTGATCGACTGTACCACAAGATCGATCTGTTCCAGCAGACGGTCGGTGAGCTGAGTACGATTCTCTCGCGGTTGGATGACTCCGGGCAGAGCTTTGAGGATGAAATCTTCGAGCGACTCGTCAATGCCGGTGATGAAGTCGAGTTAGAGAATGACTTCGATGCGATGGCGGTCGATCTTGACGAACAGAAGGAGCTTGCAAATCAGATGGAGGAGTTCAACGAGGGGGTCTTCGACGGCTTTGATCTGGGGAGTGATACTGAGCGGGAGTCGCGTGATGAGCCCGCCGTGGCCCGGCAAACGCGATTGGGTGATGCGGAGTGACCGATACTGGTGAGTCGGAACGTGACGTCTCAGCATCCCGGTCGCTTGCGAATCTGCAGGCGGCGCTTCGCCCACTGTTTGTGCGGAGTGATGCAACTGTCGCCTTCGAGGACGATTGCTGGCGATGTACGGGAGACATTGCGGCCTTGCCGGCACCACTGCTTGACCAGCTTGCGACGCCGGAGCTGCCGACTGCTGTTGAGCTCGTGTGGATGGCGGCTGACGACGAGTCCACGCCAGAGCCCGCCGGTGAGGCGACTGTGGTGACGCTGACGCCTGAGGGGTCACTCACCGAAGAGTTGTTGACGCTTGCAGCGACCGACTGTCCGGTTGGCCGACTTGAGTATGAAGAGCCCGTACTTGCAGAGCCGGTTCCCGAGTGGGTAGCTGCTGGTGAGCTTTCAATTGCGGCTCGTGAGTTTACGCCGTATTTCACGCGTGATGGCGCGTGGTGTTTGCTTGCCGTCTCGGTTGAGACCGTCACTGAGTTTGAGCATGATCTGTTGCTTCCGGTCGCAATCGATCTTGCCAACGGTGACCCGCTTCCACTCCTCGTTGAGGCAGGCCGACAGCTTACTGAGCCAACGAGTGAGTACGAGTATTCGGTTGCTGATCCAGAGACGCTGACGGAGCCGGACACATATCACAGCGAGCTGATTGCGGTTGCCGAAACCGAGCTTGCACCCATTGTCGATGACGCTAAGCGTGACGCAACGGCGGCGGCACATGCAGAGTTTGAGGAGTATCGCGAGACACAGGATGCGCGACTCGAAACGCTTCGTGAGGACGTCGCCGCTCAAGAGGAGACAATTGCCGAGCTTCGGGACCAGCTCAAAGCCGTTGAGTCGCGGGACAAGCGGATGGAGCTGCTTGCTGAACAGGACGAGGCCAAGGAGACGCTCGATGCATTAACTGAGGAGTTGGATAGCATCACAAACTCGCGGCGAGACGGCTATCCTGAAAAGCAGGCGAAGATTCGCCAACGACATACAATCAATGTGGAGACGACGCTCGTTGGTGGGTTTGAGATGGCCTATGAGAAGGGTGATCTGACGCTGACTGTCACGGATGGGGAGTCACATGTTGACGTCCAGCAAGTGTATGGACGCGATGCGGCGTTCTTTGATGCGCCCGCATGTGCAGAGTGTGGGGCCACAGTTGATGAGGAGAATCCTGGCCAGATTCTCGCGGGGCAGCTTGTGGGTGCACATTGCTGTGATCGTGATGAATAGATTCATTCTCTATTTGCACAACAAATAAGGAACGGCACACCACACGACTGTACGTGACTCCGCCGGCGCCTCGTGATGAATCGGAGCCGAGTGACGAGGAGCCGATATCTGATGGCGGCGGCGAACTTCGCGATGCTGATCTTGCGCTTCTCGAGGATACCAAGCTGACGGATTTAGACGACGATGTGTTTGATCACGAAGCGCATATCGAAGTGCTTGAAGCGATCATTCACGATAACGAGCCGCCGTGGCAGATTGGCTTGTTCGGCACGTGGGGCTCCGGGAAATCGTCGATTGTTGAGCTTACCTTTGATCGAATCCGTCGTGGCCGGGCGAACGCGGTTGAACCAGCTCCTGAGACCGAGACCGACTCTAGGTTGACTCAGGACGACAACGACACAGAAGAGGGAGATGGTGCCGGCGAAGATACTGGGCTGACAGATTCAGACTCTGCTGCGGATGGTGACGTGGTACAGGACCCCGATACCGACGAAGAGCCGCAGGGTGATGGCGACGCTCCCGAATCCGAGGCAGCTGACGATGCGACGACTGGGGAAGACGAGGTAGACGAGGAAGGAGACGCTGGCTGGTGGGAGCGGATTCGGAGATTGGATCCACTGTACGGTATTCAGGAGGAGCGAGACGCAAAGTCAAGCGACGATGAGGAACCAGAGGGACAGGAGAGTCAGGAAAGTGGCGGGGATAGCAACAATGTACCGTCATATGATTTTCCGAATACGGCGTGTGTCCAACTTGATGCGTGGCGCCACGAGTCTGAGTCAATCAAGACTGGCCTAATCCTCGATTTGAATGAATCGTTGGCGGCGGATACATTCTGGCAGAATCATAATGCCCCGTCATCGCTACCTCCGACTGGGTGGCAAGCGACCGATAATCTGTATAATTGGATTGATTCAAAACGCCCCGATTTGACCGATACCGAGCGTGTGCCCTCTCAAGATGAGCTTCTCAACAGCAAGGATATTCTTCATACGCTGTATGATGTCGACGATTCCGATGAGCGTGGATTGCTCCAAACGATAACGGACACCACGCGATCATATCTCCATCAACTCATAATCATAATACCCGTAGTGGGAATCTTAGTTCTAGGTTTAGGTGGGCTCTACTGGATTCTCGACTCAATCTTAGGGGTTTCTGGGCTTGGTTCTCCCCAGATTGCTGCGGTGGGTATTGGAACACTGGTCGTGACTGCAATCGCGAAACAACTTGTTGGGGGCTCTTTCCCCGGGGCTGGTCCACTCGAGAACCCACGACAAAACTGGTCCGGCAGCTATGAGAAGATCTTCGACGAGGTTGTCAAGGCAGCTGAAGCAAACCACGAAGCCACCTATGGCGAGGAGTTAGACCAAATCGTCATCTCAGTCGATGATCTTGACCGGTGTGATAGCGAGACGGTCTATCGAACGCTGGTTGCGCTCAAGTCATTCATGGATCACGAGAAGTGCATCTATATCATTCCCTGCGACGACGAGGCGCTTTACAAGCACTTGTCGGATTCTGGAGGAGGGACATACCTGTCGGATGTGAATACCCAGCGTGATTTCCTGGCCAAATTTTTCCAGTCGCAGATTCCGATTCCACTACCAACCGACAAGCAGCTGGAGGCGTTTACTAAGCAAAAGCTGGATGAGCTGGATAGCTCCTCGAATCGTACGGTTGCAGACGATGCGATCGAGGAAATTGTGTCGCAAGCCCGGCTTCAGACACCCCGAAGAACGTTACAAATCATCAATCGAGTATATACGATGGTTGAGCTCGCTGAGAGAAGAGAGATTGAATCAGTCGACCCGCAGAGTGAGTTTGATATTCGGTTCCTCACGAAGCTTGAGATTATCCGTGAGGACTATCCAGAATTGTATACTGGAATTGAGGAAGGAATAATATCGCTTCCAGATATTGCCGGGCGCGGCCAAGACCCTATTCGATCAGAGATTATTCGGAAGCGGCTGGCACAGCAATTGTCTGATTCACATAATCTCGAGGAATTGAGTCGGTTCCTCGCTGAGACGCATGAGACGATCAAGCCAGTCGATCCGTTTGTCCGATTGATTGAAGACGCTGATGCGATGATTTCGCGCTTCGATGATGCGTTCCGAAAAGGGCATGTTGAATCCCTTTTGACACGACTGAAGCGTGCGAGCTATACTGGGGGTAGCAGCGGTGGCGACGATCTTAGCGCGAACACTGTAAACGGGGCGACACAAGCAGAGTATCTCATCAAAGTGGAGGATGCTCTGGATGAAGTGCAGACAGTACCGGAGCACTTCACTACTGCAGTACAAATTATTGATGGCTTTGATGATCTAAGACAAGAGGAGTTACTTGATACTCTGTGGCAAATAGTTGGAGATGAAGAGCTTGTCGCTGGCAAGGATGGAGATTCTGGGTTGTACCAGGCGCTACGAATGATTGAGTTTGGATCATTTGAGCCCCTCCTCGCTCAGCAAGACGATGCCACACTGATCACCACCCTCATCCACCGTTGTATGGAAGCAGAGCTCACCGCAGATCCTGTTGACGCTGCGGCTGTGAACACTCTCTTTGACGAAATTCGCGAGAATCAGACAGAGATTGACTCTGCCGATACGACAGAGTTGCGCGAGAAATTTGCCACAAATATACTACAAGCCAAAGATGACGGTCGTATATCAGAACAAGACTTTGTTGACCTAATTAATCAATCACAACGAGATGTTACCACGCTATATTCGGGAACACTTGCCCGGAATGTTGCATGAGTACTGATCAATCCACTCGGTCAATATATCTTATTCCCTGTCGGTCACCAGAAGCTCAAACTGGGTTTCAGAGAGCGTCGCTGGTCGGGAAATCTGTTGAAACCCTCGCCTCGATTGCTGAAGAGGAAGAGGGTACGTTTATCACACAATTAGGGGACACTCTCGAAGATGTGGATACGGTGCGTTTGTGGGGAGTCAAGCAATCCTATGCAAAGAGCAAGAAATTCACAGTTGGGGACTTGCTGCTATTTTACACTGGAAAGTTCGAATACGAGTTCGCTGCCATCGTGAAAGGTGGGGCACCAAGCCCCTCGGTTGCGGAATATCTGTATGAATCGAGTGATGATGGGGCCGCATCCGATTGGCACTATCACTTATTCCTGAGTCAACTCATACCAGTGAGTATCAGTGGTTCAACAATCCAGGAGCTCAATGAGGACCGTCAAAATTGGATTTACTCAATTCGGGAAATGACAGATGATGCCCAGGGAAGGATCAGGAAACAATATAATTCTCAGAAAGAATTCGTCAACGTACACTCTCTACTAGAATCGAGCTCTGCAGATCTCGTAACACAGCTATTCGGACATATTCCGCCAGCTGAGAGTGATTCTGACCCTATCTTCGATATATATCAGGATTCAGATGGGGGAGGTACAGACTCTCCTGTTGAGCCGGGCAATACGGATGGAAGAAGTGCTGACGCAGAGAAAACTCAACCAGGACCAACTAAAGAAGGCCGTGAAGTCACATCGGATACGACTGAATATACTGAAACTGGGTTTAGTCAGGCGAATATGCCACGGGGTGAAGATGGGCTAGTTCCCGTCATTCCGCGATGGGTACCAGACGTTCTTAGAGAGCTGATGAAGACCGGGGAAGTGTTTTTAAGCGGTCTAGGGGAGAATGGGGTGACCGAGCTGGAGAGACAAATCAACCGATTGGAAAGGCATTCAGATGCGGGCATCCCGTCTCAAGATCAGTTATCCATACATAAAGTACGTTTACCAGATGGTTGCGGGATCTACGATCTTTTCGGGGAACGATCGAATGGCAAGCCAGGACCGGTGAAAGCAGTTTGCAATTTGGCACATGCTGAGTATCTACAGAGAGACAAAGATGATGAAGATGGATTGGGGGCCCCATTGCACATATTGATACTATATAACTACCAAGGCCAGTCCGCGGAGGAATTATTCGGGGATCTTACATCTCCGCTATCGCTCCGAGCTCGGCATAACTGGGTAGGGAACTCATCCCCAGTGATTAAAGGAATAACAGTAGCGGACCAGCCAACGACCATTTCACTCAGCCCTAATTTGGCAATCGCGATCGTGGATGGAAGCGGACAGAGTGATAACGCGGCTCCTGGATTCCCATTCAAGACACTCAGGGTTTCACCAGACTTGGACCAGTTTGATGCATTCGTTTCTGAGAAAGATCCTGAATTTGTGTCCCCAGACATCTTACCTGATATTGATGGAGAAAAGAGTTTGATACAACCAACCAAAGGTGCATTACAAACACTGAATAATTGGATAGATAGGCAGCCATCTTACACTACGGGGGATCGACTTAGCCCGGAGCCATTCATTGACGCTCTAATCGGTCAATTCCGCGGCGCAATTTTCCGACAAGAAAAGCTGGATGAAGAAGGGTCCAGAAATGCCAACAAGACAGAATTCTCTTCGGAGGTTATTAAACAAGAATTGCTTGATCAGTGGCAGGACCTAATCATGTCACAGATACCAAGATATCTCGCTGAGATACCGGATGAGGCGACTCCCGGTGAGATTGCCGCGTTAGACGCATTCACACTGCTCCCGGTTGATGATGACAAGCTTGAACAGGCCGTTCAAAATCTCGCAGAGATGGAGCAACCTCTATAGCCACCACATCATCCGCTCGGAGTTACTCTCGTAGTCGTTGCCCGCTGACTCCGCGCATTCCTGCAAGTCCTGAATAAGGAAGTGGTCCGGATCTGCGACTGTAAGCCGGAATTTTTCATTCGCGTCGTATCTAACGACGAGAATTTTACCATTGAGATTCTCGGTATCAACCTCCGAAGGAAGGTTTATTCGACACATCCCATCATGGGGGTAGACTGTTTTTTCTCCGCCAGTGTGAAACTCGATCTTGTGCTTTTTCTCTGAATTCTTATACTCACTATCCTCTCGCGTAAAGTAGGGCATATGGTCTAAGCTGACGCTGATCTGTGTTCCCTGCCCGCCTGATTGATATCCAATCTCGGCGAGATAGTACGTCGCATTCTCCAGACTGGTCTCTCCGAGCTTGGCTGCAGACGCATCAATTTGAGTCGCTATCTCTTGGATTTTCCCAAATGTGTCACCGTGTGCATTTGTTTGTAGGTTTGAAAGCTGAATCCCATTTGGGGCCATCTGTTCCGTCCGCGGCACATCCTGATACGTCGTAATGTTGTACTTGATCAGATTTTCCAACTCATCAGTGTCACCAGCAAATAGCGGTGCTTGTGAGTAGGGTGATTCCGTATCGGGGATTTCCGAGAAAGACACAATCGACATTGGTCCACTGTATTGCAGGTATTGTGGATCATCTTCATCCAGTATCACCGCCGGAAAGTACGTTGTTACGTTGGAGTCAAGCTTGTCAATTTCTCGCTGCGTTTCCTCAATATTGACATTCCCGCCCAGACAGATGAGAGAAACGTCATGCTCCGTTGCCTCAGAAAGCCATGACCCTTCCTGTACACTGGATTCAGTAAGAAGCTGAAAACGCGCCATTTACTCAGCCGTGTCCTCGTGGTGGCTAAAATCCACCTCCTCATTTGCTACAGAATAGCTACTAAATCGACTGCGAAGCTGCCGACGGATCGTCGCTGCCACCGCACCCGCATCAGTCAGAATTAGCTCCCCGGTGGTCGTACTGATGTCCAACCCATCGTGATCGTTCACTACGAGCATCGCGTGCGGTTGGCTCCCAACACCGTACCACTCCCCGTCGACATCGTGGACTAACGAATCATCTGCGCGCATGTAGGCGACGTACTCAAGCGCCTCGCGAATCCCACGACGAATCGTCTGTTCACCCGCCTCTCCGGGCGACTGATACTTCGCTTCGATCATGAGCGACCGGTCACCGTCGATCTGCCCGTCTCGCTCAACAGCCACAAGCACATCGGGTCGGTTGGTCGTGACCCGTCCCCCAAGGCCAATCTCGGTCGCAGTATCGGCGTACCGACGCTCAACCGATTCGCGTCGGGTCAGATCCGTGGCATCGTCGGTTCCGCTCATGAACGAGAGCCCCGCATCGGTGCCGGCTTGTTCGTAGTAGATACGAACAGTTGTGTCATCACTGAGCTCGAAGGCAGCGACAGCATTGCGGTCACTGTCGATTGGGCGGAGCTGTGGCGCCTGCTCAAACACCGTGGCACAGGCATCAATGACGGTGTAGAGGACATACAGCTCAAACACGCCACTGAGCCGGCGGTGGGGGTCGCTCGCATTCCCAATCGGGACTAACAGCGTTTCCTGCAACAGTGTGGCCAGCCGGTCGCGGTCCGGGGTCGAGCCCGTGATTGATTGATACAGTGTGTAGCGGTCGGCGGCCGACCGGTAGAGCGTGTGCCGGGAATTGGCGGCCGTTGCGAGCATGCTCGCAGTTGGCTCATCGGGCTCGGGCTCGCGAATGCGCATGAGATTCGGCTGCTGGGCGACGACTTGTTGGGTTCGCGTCAGGACATCATCGGCCCACTGTGTGCCCCAGTCATACGTACTGAGCTCAGTCTCCCACTCGTCGAGCCCGCGGCGAAGCAGCTCCGTCGTCGCTCGCAACACGAGATTCTCGGGCAGATCGTAGTCTTCGCGCCGCGACCGCGTGACGAACAGCGTCCGATCGTTGGGATTGGTGGCGTATCGCTGGCGCATGGTCCGTTCCCAGTCAATCTGTTCGGAGACTTCCGACCGGACCAGCTGTCGTTCAGTCTTTGTGCCGGTGCGAAGCGCGCGGAGTCGCTGTGGCAAGGCGGCTGCAAACTCGCGTGTCTCCTCGTGCAGGAGGAAATGCAGCATGAGGAGCTCGTCAAAGCCGGTGACTCGCTCACCGAAGGCGGCGTCAGCCAGCGTATCGGCTGCCACATCCGGGTTGAGCTGGCCATTCATCGCATACAGCTCGAGATGGCCGGCGACCGATGCTACCAGCGACTCCCCATCCATGGATTAGCGGAATTGCTCGCGGGCGCCGGCCCGGATCGTTTCAGCATCGATATGCGATGCGCCAGCCAGCTCGTCGATCACGGGCGTCCGCTTCGTCTCAAGCATCCCCTCGAGTTGCGGGAAGACATAGCCAACGACGGCATCTGCCACGGCTCGCTCTGTCGTCGCTTTCGTGTTGTGTGGGAGTCGTTGGACGTAGCCGAGCATGTCCTTCGCGATGGCCGGGCCAAGGCTGCGGGCGCTTTCAGAGCCGTTCATGATCCGCCAGGCCTGGAGGACGCCCGTTGCGGCGGCCCCCTCGGCAGCAAGCTCGATATCGGTCCAGCCGTCGAGATACCCATCGAGGAATTCGGCGGGGGTTGGCTCTGTCTCGTCGGCGTCGGGAATCGGCGGCGCATCCACGCGAATGAACGTGAAGCGGCGCATGAACGCGTAACTCATGTCGAACAGCGATGTCTTATCATAGCTGTTCATCGTGGCCAACAGCCGCCAGGATGACGGGACGACATACTCGCTGAGTGCACCTTCCGAGTGTGCATCCCCCGGCTCGGGCGCATCGGCCTCGGTGGCCGGCCGGACCGTAATCTCCTCTTCCTGGGCATTTTCGTACGGGAGGGTCACTCGTTGGCCCGAAAGCACGGTAAACAGCTGGCCAAACGCCTTGTCAATATCTGCGCGATTGATTTCATCAATCACCATCAGATCATTCCGTTGCTGGCCTTGCTGCATCCACCGCCGTAGCAGTTGGCCGGGCCGGAACGCAAGTTCCTGGTCGGATTGCTCATCGCGTTCGGGCATGTAGCCGCCGACCGTCTCGAATGTCGACCAGTCGGCTGTGGCCGTCGTCAGATGCGTTCCCGTGTAGGGCGAATCATCGGCGCCGTGGAGCTGGGCGGCCGCCTGTTCAGCAAGTTCGGTTTTGCCGGTACCCGGCGGCCCGGTGAAGATGATGTGATTGCCGGAATTAAGCGCGGCTTCGACTTTCTGGAGGAGGGATGCTGTTGTCTCCCGCATCGTCGCCGGGAAGTGCAGCGTGTCAATCCCATCGGGCTCGAGCGTGGCAGTCAGCTCGGTTGTCGGATCGACGATGGAGTCATCGACACTCTCGGGGCCATACGTATTGTAGCGCGTGAATGTCTCTGCCACCGCATCGATGTGGGCGCGAATTGCCGGCAAGCGAATGGGGCGGGACGCCCAGCCACGTGTCTCCAGCTCGCGGTACTGGCGGCGCCGGGAGTCAACGGCATTGTTGCCCACATCAAGCCCGTAGCGAACCGTGTCGGGTTTGATTGCCAGCGAGATTTGGAAATGGTCGTCGGGGCCGGTGCCGGGCTCATCGGGAATGATGGTAATCCGCGCCAGTTGCTTCAGATTCGTCGGACCGCGGCGGAAGTCCTGAATCTCGGTCCGGAGGCTATCGCCCCCGACGGCCGACTCGAGGACAGTCGCCAGCATGCGCAGATGGTGTTTGATCCGCGGGGCAAGCAGGGTGTAGTAGACGCCACCCAGAATGGTGTACGGCCGCCAGGAGGTTTTCCCGGTGGTATCGCTTCCGAAATCGCGGAGCGTGGCTTCGTATTTCTTCTCGCTCAGCCGGCCGCTTAGGTGTGCATTCACCAGCTCCTGGCGTACCGTCGTCAGTGTTTGCTGGTCGTCATCGTCGCCCCGGTAGTGGTCGATGAGCCCATCGGGCAGCTCCCCCATTGCCGCTTTGAAGATGGATACCTCGTTGCGTTTGTCTCGCTCGGGTTCGACATCCAGGATACGAAGGTGGCGGGCCGTATCCCAGAGATAGTTGAGGAGGTATTCGTGGGTGGTGTCCGGAAAGGTGCCAAGCCCCATCTCGCGGGCAAGCGCCGCAATCAGATCCGGATCGATATCGATCGGGTCGTCGTCGCTGGTGGCGGTATCCAGGATCTGGAATTCTTCCTCAAGCGCGACGGCGATATCCGATGTCCAGGTATCGAAGGCGGCCGTGAGCTCCTCATCGGTCAGATCGAGCTCTTCGACATGGCCGGTGATGTCTCCCTCTCGGTAGGGCCCCCAATCACAGAAGTATTCGAGAAGCGCTTCGGCCGCCGGCGCGTACTCATCGCCCGTTGGCGTGGCGGCAAGGTCGCCAAACTGGGTGAGTGCGCTATGGATTGCTGAGAGATTGAATTCGTAGTCGCCAGATTCGACCAGGGGTTGGCGTTCGCTCGGCTCCGGGCGCGTGAACGGCTTGCGGGCTTGGGTTTGGACACGTTCAACGAGCTTGGGGAGTTGCTCCTCGTCGCAAAGCTCGGTGACGGTGTGGCGCCAGTCGACATAATTGTCCAGCAGATCGTTGACGTCGCTGACGGGGACGGCGCGGCTTTCGGGGAGGATATAGTGCCAGTCGACATCGATCGTATTCTCGGCGGCGCCGTCGTAGTGTTTCTGGGCATCGGTATCGACGACGCGGGGTTCATCAGAGCGAACCGTGCCGTAGGCGATGAGTGTTGCTGTGCGGCTGTGGTGTGCGAAGATGGCGTCACCACTGCGTGGTTTGTCGGCCTGATCGTAGTAATCCGCGCTATAGGTGACCGCCTCACCGGCGTGGAGGGGGCGTGCACCGCGGTCCGGGCGAGGATTGTCTTCAGTGTCGTTTACGTTGATTCGCCAGACAGCCATCGGTTATCAATGTGACAGCACCGACTGGTATAGGTGTTCGGCCGGTCGGATATCATCCCCCCACCAGCAGTGGCGACCCGCTCGAATGCTCCAACACGAACGGACCCCCGTGTGGGGCAAAATCGGATTCGCCTGCCTCAGACGTCCTCCGTCGGCAGGGCATAATATTAGGTGGCCACATGTGGGGAAGGGCGTAGAGATAGCAAGGCGGTGGTGGGCAGTCACACCGCCGTGAAGTGGGCGCGCGGATTTTGCTATCGGTCAAGATACCCTGAATACGGGAGAATTGAGAGCCATACCCCTCGAATCGACATAACACTAATTACTTCTCACCCACTCATACCAAATGTATGACAGTCTCTTGGATAAAAATAACCGCGTTTGGGTCACTGCTCACAATCCTTGCCGCGGCTCCGTTCCTGCTCGGAATGGGAAGTGTGCTGTCTAACGCGAGTGTACAGGGCGCAGATGTTGAGGGTGTGTATCGGGTAATGAATCTTGCAGTGGGCGCGCTCAAGACGTTGGTTCCACTCACCGCTGTGGGGGCCCTTGTTCTCGCCTTTTTTCAATTTGCAGGGGGGATGGCATAGATGTCAGACTGGGACGACGCGGATGACTTGGCGACTGTCGTAGCCGTCTTACTCGCGGGTGGCCCGCTTATCTATCTAACTCGGAATACTGGCGAATTGTCTTTCTCTGAAGCATGGGCGGTGGGTGAGTATGTGATTCGGACAGTTGCGGTCCCCGCCTTCGGTTTGATTATCTTATGCTGGGTTCTTCTCAAGGCGGTACCGCTCATAGACACCTTCGCAGACTGGTAATAGTGAGTAAAACTGGGTTTAGTTCCACTTTCACCGAGGTTGGCTAGTTGTTAAACAAGAGTGGTTTGAATCATTATCTGCAATGAGTATCAAAGTAGAGTGGTACGATAGCAGTGGAACTTCCCACAGTCAGGAGTGTGAGTACATAGATGAAGGCGAGAATGGTATCTTTTTATACCAAAATCCAGGAGCTGACCAAATCGGATATGTACCGTACGATAATTTGGAACACGTAATCCCCTCTGAATAGGACTAAAGCCGCTTCTTTTGTGCAGGAATACCTACCCCTACTATGCGCGAGTAGGGACCCGTCTACTCTGTAATCTTGACGGGGGACCCTTGGGTGTGGTATCGGTCGGATTCGAGTGGCGCGCGAGATGTGGCGAAGCGCCTACGTATCCGATTGATAGAGTAGTTTGGCGCGGTCGATCCCGACTGTCGGGTAAAACGCCCGAATCTGTGTAGACAATTGGCTACACAATACAGTTACTCTCCTAGAATAGACGACGAAGGATGTCTAACAGGGTTTGATACTCGGTAAAATCGAGTGTATTGTTAACATTCAATCGAGGTCAATGGTCTCTTGGAAAAACTGAGCCGCTTCCTGACGGGCGTCTTTGTCTACCTGCTGATGATCCTCGAAGATAGACTCCTGTTCAGCAATAGGATCGTGAAATGTTGAAGCAGGCTGGCCAGCCGGCGGCTGCGGGCTCAGTTGCTCGGAGCTTGAAGCGATGAGTTTGACCCGGTACTGGAATCTGAATCTACACCAGCTGTGTTGATTTGGCGGTCGCAGGCATCGCCTCCGTCGTTTCGGCGAAGGGCGGACTCCGGGGGCGAGGAGTTATCATTGCGGCCGGTGCCGGGTGGGTCCTTGCAAACATGATCATGACCGCTCTCAACCCCCCGATCTGACGACGCTGGCTCGGCTTGTCGGTTGTCGCTATCCTGCCCCCACGACTGCTGGAGGCATGACGGTGTCACATGTCGGTGGACACGCCCAGCTGGTCGCTGTCGCTGCTACCCGACGCGAACACAGATCGTTGCGGGATTGCGCGTCGGTGGGGGCCGCCCACGGGCAGGAGCTGCTGTCACGGCTGTTTGGACAGTCTCCTGCCGGGTGTCCCGGAATGAATCCAGTGATGGAGGCGACGCTGTCTCGGGCTCGCTCACTCCGTCTGTCTCCACAGCCAGCCGTGGCTCGTATGTCTGATACCCGCCACTCGCAGCCGACTGTACCACGCCGCGGTCGCGAAGCGCCGCCACCTGCCGATTCCACGTGTTCGGGTGCATGTCGAGTCGCGCCAGAATATCCTGCCGGCCGGCCTCCTGTTCGATGAGGAGTGACTGCAGAATGCGGCCTGCCGAGTCGGGAAGCTCCGGACACACCCGCGAGGCCGGCAGCCGCGCAAGCGCCTGGTCGATTGCCCGCCGCGTGAGTCGCTCCTCGCCGTGTGACTCGGGCAGCCGCGTGACGATATCCGCCAGCAAATGCGGATCAAGCCGGCCGTCGGCCGGGGCACACACCCGCCGACATCGGTCCAGCAGCCGTCTGCACCGCTTGGATGGCGTGGCCGCCCCATTCTTGCCGTCGGGTGTCTCGATGGTGTAGCCACGCGCACGGGCGCCAGCAGCCAGCTGCCGCGCCAATCGCGCGGGCGTCGCCGCATCCGTGAGCGTCAGCTCGAGTGGCGGCTCGACGGGCTCGCCATCCCCGTCGGTGCGCAGCCGTCGGTGTTCCCGCCGAATGGCGCGGCCAATCGGCGCCTGCAGCTCGCTCATGTCCGGGCCGGAGATGACCCAGTTGGTCGTCAGCTCAGCCGTCGTATTCGATTCAATCGCGGGCGGCAAGCGGCGTCTGAGTTTCTCGATCCCCCAGTCGAAGGCGTCGGGATCAGCAACTTGCCGCAGCCAGCTGTGCCACCCCGTCTCCGACGCGTAGACGGCGTGTTTCGGAATCGTATGCTGCCAGAAGGCGAGGAAGTCACGCCGGTAATACTGATCGTCGCGAATCTGGGCGGCCTGCGGGACGCGCACGTTGATGATTGGCTCGTAGCCCGCCGCATACAACAGACTCGTCATGCTCGTGATGAGCCCGTGCAGCCGGCGGAAACAGGCGGCTCGCTCCGCCGGGTCACCACGCTGGCCATGCGGGCCCGTCAGCCGGCCCACGTCTGCGAGGAGCTGCGCCCGAAGCGTCTGCCACCGGTCGAGCGTTCCCTCACGGGCCGTTGGCTCCTCGCCCGTCCACCCGACTTGCAGGCCGTTCACGAGCATCTGCCGGGCCGAGACATCCAGCGTGCGCTCGTCGAGTGGCGCGTCAAACGATTCAAACAGCTCGCCAAAGTCGCTGCCAACGTGGGTGGCGTCCAGACACCGCGCCATCACACGGGGCGAACATACACTCGCCGCGATGCGACCCAGGGTGGCCAAGGGATCAAGCGCGTATTGGACCATCACGAGGAGCTCATCACCGACGGCCTGTGACACGTACCCCACCCGACTGTCGCCCTTTGTGGCCTGGTGCCAGTCGGTGACCGGCGAATCAACCACCGCGATGTCCGTCTCGCCCGTCAGGGGCGCCGTCGTCCGTCGATGTAAGGGCTCTGCTGCCGTTTCCGGTGTCTCCCCACCCAGCCACCGGGTCCACTCGCCCGTCTTATCGGGGTCGCCCGTCCGTGCCAGCGCCGCTTCACTGGCTGGCCCATCGACCACCCCAGCTCCACTGCGGCGCAGGCCCACTGTACTGGGGGAACCGTTGTGGGTATCGGTACACTGGCTGGCCAACTGCTGTTGGGCGGGGTCCCGCACCGTCTCCCCACCCGGACTGACGTACTCACTGGCGGCCACGCCAGCTGGCGTGAGCGACAGCTCGGATGGCGTCGCCGGGCTCGTGTGGCGATGATACTCGACAAGCCCCGCATCGGCCAGCCGCCGCGCGTACACGTACAGCGACGCATCTGCGACCGTCACAGTCGGCGCCTCGGCCAACGACGGCAGTGATAAGCGGTGGTCCGGGGCCTCGGCAAGTGCCGCGACTAGCTGCGCCGGGCCCGTGTCGCCGGTGGCCTGGGTGGCCCACTCCCGGGCCGTCGTGATGGCCGCCTCATCGTGGCCACCCTCGGGGGACCCATCGCGACCAGCTGTTAGGTCACTGCCTGGGAGCTCACGACACTCATGCGTGGCGAGCCACTCGCTGTGGCGGGCCTGCAACCACTGCCGCGTCGCCGTCGATGCGACGATAACTTCGACTCGACAGGCCTCGGCGACTGTACTTAGGGCAGCCAGCGACCGCGCGGCCGTCTCACGCCGGACATCGGTCCAGTCGCCCGCAAACTCCACACGAACCGTGGGGGTGTACGAGGCCTGCGCGAACACCGCAACCGGCCCCGTCGCAAGTGTCTCGCGCCAGTCGGATTCGAAGCGAACCCCGCCGGGCGTCCCGAGCTGGGTGAGCTGGCGGCGCAGTTGCTGTTCATACTGTGGCGGGCCATCAGCCGAGGCCGTCGGGCCAAACCGCGTCGCGTACCGCGCCAGCCGGTCGGCGTAGATGCCACCCTGGGCCGTAATCCCGGCCTCGCGCAGCTGATCGAGAAACTGGGCGGGAATCCGGCCACTCTGGCTCGCGCCAAGATCGTACTTCGTGAGCTCGGCATCGACGATACCGGCCAACGTATCCAAGCTATCTTCGAGCATCGATGGCAGCCACTCGGAGAGCCGGGGCCGACACTCCCAGACGTGATCAGCTGGGCGGGCGTCGGCCGGTCGCACGCAGTCGAGCCCCGGGGCGACCATTACTCGCTGGCCTCCTCGCCGGTGGGGCGAATCGAGACACTTGCTGGGTCAACGGCTGCCAGTCGGCCTGCCAGGCCACGCCGATGCGGCTGGTCGTGTTTGGCGGGCCGGGTCGCTGGCGTATCGAACGTGGTGTCACACGCATAGCAGCGATACCGGTCGCTCGGCGTGTCGCTCGCGGGCTTGCCCCACGTGCCGGTCCGGGCGTGAATGTCCGTCCCGTCACAGGCGGGACAACACGTCAGCTCCCGGGGGGTGTCGTCGGCTGTCATTGGGGATTAGCTGGCCCGGACGCGGGCCGCGACTGTGGGTGGGCTCACGAGTCGGCTGCGTCATCGCGGGTGGCCTCGCTGGGGTGCTCCAGCGTCGTGTACCGAATCAGGAAGCTGGCCTCCTGGGCCAGAATCTCGTGGCCGGCGTCGGTCAGCCGGTACTGATTCGTCCGGCCATCCAGGGGCCGTTTCTCGACATAGCCCGCCTCGACGAGTGAATCCAGATTCTGGTAGATACGCGCGTGGCCGAGTGAGCCGTACTGTGTCTCCAGTTGTGTCTGGATGGCGGTGCCTTTCGCCGGCGTGTCGGCGACGGTCGCGAGGAGATGCAGTTGGAAGCGCGTCAGCTCTGTGTCGGCAGGCGCAGTCATTGGTGACCGCCTCCGGTGGTGGGGATCTGGCATGCGGTCGAGCGTAGCTGATGGCCTGGCTTGAGACTCAGTCGCTCGCTTCCCGGTTTCCGGATTGGGGTTGGTGTGCGGGCGGAACGCCTATCGGGGTGGGTGAACTGGGTGTACATGTCTCGGGTAGAGACCCCACGACGCGGCCGTGTTGGCGCACGGTCGCACCCTTTTCGTGGGCGCGCAATCCGCGTCTGAGAGTCACGACTGTTTCTATACAGCGAGGGTACTTAGTTATTTGCTGTACAGAAACAATACTGGCTCAGCGATTCTCCCTAGCAACTATGACGCAGGATAGGAAATATGAACGTAGATGCCAACGTCTGGGCCTGATAGAGAAGTAACTGATGAGCGTGTACTGTTAGAATTCATTCTGACAGCAGATCCAGCTATGTTCGCCAGCGAAGTAGCAGACAATCTCCCAGTGAGTCGGCAGAGAGTGACGACACTCCTAGACGATATGGAGAATGATGATGGGTGGGTTACATCTAAACATGCTTCGGGCCGTAGACTCTGGTGGCTGACTCCAACAGGCCGTAAGCAGGCAGCTGAGGAGTTACGCATGCGCTTGGACTAGTCCGGGCAAGAGGGAACCCACCATGCCTTTCCACTTCCCAGCCGTTTCGACTTGACTAATCCTTGAGATTCCATCCGGGCCAATCGTTGGTTTACTCTAGTACTCGTGAGGGGGATGTTTTCAGATAATTCAGTATTACTTACTACAGGATCTGGGTGATCCTTTACTGCTTGAAGCAATTCTCCATCTGTCACTTTTTGACCGTTATTGGCGGCTCCCATACCCACACTAATGTTTCTGTATGGAAAGCATTTATGGGTGTTGCGCTATAACAAATGAAATGAGAACGCGGTCGCTACGAAGCGAGTTAGCCCAGAATCGAAGGGTGTCACTCCGGTGTTCCAGCACCGAAGCGACCGGGTTTTCAACAGGTGAAACCCATGAGCAAATCACAGCCAGCCGGACAAGAACGTACCGGCCACGATGCGACCGTATCGACGACCAACCGCGACCCGGATGTCGGCCACCGACCGCCGTACTTCCGTCTGGGCCGAACCAACGGCCGCGATTACCTCGCGGACCTACGCACGCGCACGGTCCACGTAATCAACCCCGACGGCACCCGTCACCATCGCTACCATCTTAACGGCAAGTCGCTGGACGAATTCATGGAAGCCGTTGCATCGGCCCACGGCTGGGAGCGTCGCTCCTACGGTGGCGGCATCAAGGGCCTCATCGAGCGAGGGATGGACGCATGAGCGACGAGGACGCTGCAGATGGCAAAGAGGTAGCCGACGCCGGAGCCCGTGCGGGTGACAGCAACCCGGAAAGTGAAGCGAACGACACAGAGGAGGAATCGCCCATCCACTACGAGAGCCCCATCTCAGTCACGTACGTAACGGAGACGCACGATGTCCGGCGGATGCGCTTTGAGAAACTCGAGGATGGCTACATCCGGATCGAAGAGGAGTGGACCGGCTGCAAGTGGCATGTCACCGGCGAGGAGCATGTGTCCAGTGTTGCGGTGAACGACCGGCGTGAGCCGCTAGAGCCGCAGGGGACGCGAGTGTTCCGCGGGCCGTAGTCAACGAACACCGGGACATCGTCGCTCGCCAATTAGACAGTCTGAATTGCAGTGTCTGCTGATTCTGCTAATTCCCCAGCTGATTCAAACAGCTCCTCATACTGGCTTTGCTCGATTTCCTGCTGGTTCGCGATAGCTAAGCAGGATGCGGTTGTCTCCAATAGCTTGTCCCGCACATCAATGATAGCCTCTTCGTCGTGTGTACCGGGAATGGATGCCCATTGAAGCTTGAGCTGCTTGTAGTACGACTGGAATTCGTCCGTCGCAGTTTCAATGAACGCAGGGATTAGCTCCTCTCGTCTATTTCGAACGTCGCCCATAATTTGCTCTTCTGCAGAGTCGTCTTCAGCGAGCGCATGCTCAACCGCATCGAGGAGTTCTTGATCAAGATTGAGAGATTCACCCATCTCGATCAGATTATCAAACTCTTCCGGCGGCGGCGCTTGCTCGTTGAATCTCTCCTGCATGGCCTCATGTGACATTGCAGCAATCTGAATCTCTCTGGCCAATGTGACGACTTCACCGAGCCACGCTTTGATTTCCTCTTGTTCCTCTCGTCGCTCGCGATGGATTCGTTGTAGCTCCTCTTTCCCAAACGTCGCCACCACACTGAGGATGACAGCTGCGATGGCAGTTGGGATATCGATTACTGGGAAGCTAACCATGCTACAGCGTATCGGACTATCGTGTATATGTGTTAGCAAGGGGCGAAGTCATTGATACTGAGTTAGCCAAACAGAGCTGGGATGATAACTGACGTGTCGTGGGTTTATACAGTCGCCCGGCTTGGCTGCTGGTAATCACTATGTCTCAAGAACAGGAGCCGGCCGAGCGTCGCGAGCTGCCGATTGAACGAGGCTTTCCAATTGAACGAGTAAATGAAATAGCCGAAAAAGAAGGGCGAGCGAAGCAATGGTACCGCCCAATCTATACCATGCACAAGTGGTGGGCGCGGAGAATGGGCTCGATATTTCGTGCCATTTCACTCTACGCACTAATCGATGACCCAGATGATATTGAAATCCATGAACCAGGGGAAAACGACACACTGGATAACTTCGGAGGGTCACAAGATGAGATTGAAAGACTCATCGACCGAGTCGATATGTCTGATCCCGAATCTCTGTGGGGCATCTATCCTAAAGATGTACGTATAGACGACAAGAAAATCCTTGACCCGTTTATGGGGGGCGGGACTTCATTAGTTGAAGCCTCCCGCTTTGGCGTAGATGCTGATGGGTATGATCTTAATCCGGTGGCTTGGTTTGTTTCCAAGAAACAATTAGATGCCGGACAAGCTAACCGAGATGAGCTGGAAGCCGCATTCGAGAAGGTCAAAAGTGAGGTGGCGGATAAGTTACAGGAGTACTACAAAACCCCGTGTCCGAACGGGGATCACGAAGCGGATATCATGTATAATTTCTGGGTGAAGACGGTGGATTGTATTTCATGTGATCATGAAGTCTCGTTGTTTAATGACCATCGTTTGGCTGCTGGCCGCTATGATCATGATGATGAGGATGTCGTCATTTGCCCAGATTGTGACGATATTGTCCATGTTGACAGCTACCGGGAGAGCTCAATCTGCGAAAGCTGTGGGTACGAATGGATACCCAGTGAAGGGAACACGCGAAGGGGAGGAAGCTATGTTTGCTCTGATTGTGGGCAAAAATACAGTATAGTGGATGCAATCGAAGAGCAAGGTCAATACGGTCTTGAGCTGTATGCCATTGAATACTATTGCGAGACTTGTGATTCTTCAGGCGAGCCGAGAGGCGTGTACAAGGGATACAAGAGTGTAGGCCAGACTGATCTGGACCGGTTTTCACTGGCACAAACAGATTGGAACACTAACCAGGGGTTGCATGAATATATCCCTGATGAGGAAATTCCAGAAGGTGCTATAACCGCTGCTTCTGAAGTCTCTGGTAATGACCTTTTTCAGCATAATATCACTCACTGGAAAGATATGTACAACGACCGACAACTGTTGTGTCTCGCCACGCTATTGGAGTCTATCAGCAATATAGAAAATGACGATGCTAGGGAATTCCTGTTGCTAACCTTTTCTGAATCGCTTAATTACAACACAATGATGAATATATACAATCCGAACTACAACAAAAACACAAATATATTCAAAAACAATTCGTTCGCGCCACCCACTGAGCCGATTGAAAATAACGTATGGGGAACTGAGTACGGCACTGGCACATTTACGTCAATGTGGGATATGGTGATGAGGGGGGTCGAATACGCGAATGCGCCAACCGAGCGTTACATCGAAGACGGAGAAACGAAGGAAACGCCACCGTTTGCACAGCCGATTGGTGAGAATACATCGGTTCACCAGGGTGATATGCGACTTATCGACGCTGAAGACGAGTATGACGCAGTCATCACCGACCCGCCATACTACGACAATATCATCTATTCGGAAGTCTCCGACTACTTCTACGTCTGGCAAAAGATTCTCCTCGAAGATGAATACGAAGGCTTCGATCAGGATAAGACCCCACGAGCAGGGAGCATCGTTGCAAATCCATACCTAGGCAAGGGCTCAGAGGAATTCGAATCGGAGCTGCACGAAGCATTCACTGCTATCCACCAAGCTCTGAAAGACGATGGCGTCCTCACGTTCACCTACCATCACAACGACCCCGAGTCGTGGGGTGAATTGCTCGAATCACTCTGTGATGTCGGCTTCGAAGTTACCGCAACATATCCGGTGTCTGCAGACACGAACAAGTTCATCACCGGCGAAGCAGTCGAATTTGACATCATCATCGTGGCTCGCCCAGCAGGCGACCGCGAACCCGTCTCGTGGCGAAATCTCCGTCGCCGCATCCTCAATACAACAAAGCAAACCCACGCCCGCCTGACGGAAAATCGCGAGCTCTCACAAGGCGATATCGGCGTGATCGAGATGGGCCGCGCCTTCCACGAATACTCGAAGCATCACGGCGAAGTCCGCCAAGGCGACTCTATCATGGACGCCAAAGATGTCGTTGAGCAAATCTATGGCATCCTCCAGGAAGCCAGCGAGGTTGGCGAACTTGATGTCTATATCGACATGCTGTCGGACCCTGACCCAAGCTACAGCGAGCTGAATATGCTCACCAAGGGAACCGATGCAAATCCCGACCGCCTTCGCGACATGAAACTATACCGAATGGATGGCGGCGACTTTGAGCTCCTCGACTGGCAAGATGACGACCGCATCGCGTACATCCAATCACGCACCAATAGCGACACCGAGTCACTCACCCCACTCGACAAAGCCCATCTCCTGCGCTACAAATACGAACGCGGGGAATCCTGGGAAAACCTCATCGAGAAATGGGGCGTCAGCGATGGCCTCCGTGATATGTGTGAAAATCTCGCAGATGCCACCGGCGATGACACCTATCGACGACTCCTCGGGGGCGACGCCTCGATTCAGTCGTTCGACTAGCCCATCCCAGCTGTCTCGAGGACGCTCCGCCCACACCACTGCTGCCATCTCACAGTATCCAACCCGACACCGACGCAATCCACGCGATTCACATCCCTATGCGGTATCTTCACCACCGACGATCCAGCATGGAGAGTGGGCCCCAAGCGATACACATGGACCACTGCTGGTTCCCAATATCCACCATATGATGACTGATATATCAACCGGAAATTAATTTTCACTGCCGACTATCTCCGATTTGTGCGACAGATTCAAATAGTCTGAATCGAGGAATCAACCAATATCGGTGTACATCGCCGTTCTACACCGAATATGGTTTACACCTCGCAGTGTTGATAGGTTACAATTTGCCCCCGAAGCGACTGCAGTCACGGCGACCGCGGCCCGAGCCAGCTCAACTAGGTACCACACTGATGTACCACGCCCCCACCACACTGCCCGCCGTACCCCACTGCAAGCCATCGCCTCCACTCTCTCTCGATATCCGAGTGAACACCACCGAGGAGCTCCTGTCTCATTGCAATCTCAGTCGATCGTACCACATTGTCTTCACCCAGATGTGCCGATGACGCGGTCAGCATAGACGGCGCCGTCAGCGAAATCCGACGGCCAACAACTACCGAACTAACGTGGGCGGTAGTTACTTGTAGAGGCCTGCTACATGCGGGAATGAATGGGTGTCAAACGTCTCTTACCGGGGATCTTGCTCTCTGTGACGGGGTTGGCAATATTTTTTGTAGACACCGGGTTCCGACTTGCTGGCCCGCAACTGCCCGATACTGCACTTGGCTACGGTGGTTGGATACTCGTCCTCATCGGCGTGGGACTGCTGAAACGTGCCGCAGCGAAATAGCTGCCAGAGGAGATGTCTGGTTTGGGTACAGGCAGCCAGTGGCAACCCGTTCCCCCCACGATAGAGATGCACACATAGTGGCCGAATCTCTCGATTCAGTTTTCACCACACCTCCGAATAACGACCCCGCGCTACCAACTACTGATAACAACAACTTTGTATCGTGTTAGCAAAGCGGAAATCATCAATGGTGGGGCACACACGCCGCGAGATATTGCGTGCCGGCGCCGGGACAGTTGCCGGCCTCGCGGCAATCGGAAACGCAACAGCGAGTCAACAAGCTGGCGCAGACTACCACATTGGCCTCCCGCTTGAGCACACGTGGACAGCTGAGGTTGCTGATTTGGTGTTTGCGTTCGGGGAGACAAATGATCACCGCGTGCTTGCGCTTACCGCAACCGACTTTTCCTACGTTGACGACGCGGTCGAGGCGATTGATCTGGCCACTGGCGCCCGCGAAGAGATACTCACGAGCTCAGAAAGCATCTATGACGCGGCAGTCAATGGAGAGACGATCCTGCTGAGTCTCCCCGACAAAGTCGCAGCCTTCGATCTGGATGGCACACGACTGTGGGAGGATCACACAGAGTACGAAGAGCCGTATCGCGTCGTTTCCCACAAGCAAGGCTTCCTCTATGCAAGCTCTCAGTATATTGCTGGCAGTGGCGGTGACCCCGGTCGCTACAATCGCGGCCGCGTGACGAGCATTGGAACCGATGGCACCCGCCACTTCTCTGAGTGGGTCGGCTTCGCCACATCGTTTTGGCTCACCGACGACCAGATCATCCTTGGCATCACCGAAGAGGAGCAAACCGATGACGGCTTCGAGATTGTTGACGGTCACGTGCAGAGTCTCGATTACGATGGCAACACACGCTGGGAAGCCGAGACGGACCCACCGGACCGACTCCATGGAATGGACACAACACTCGCCGTCGGCACAACGACAGACTCGCTTCCACTGCTGGATATCGACTCTGGCGAGCTCGTCACATCGCTTACCACTGACGGACGGGTCGCAGATATCACAGCCGATGCCGACCGGTTCTACTACCAAGTCGAGGGAGCGGTGCAAGCAATCACTGCTGCGGATGGGAGCGATGTCTGGCGCAAACAGCTGGAGCCGGAGCTGTCTGATATCTCGCTGATTGGGGATGCGCTCTACACCGGCTCGCGGTCCGGGCGGTTTGCCATGCGTGATCCGGCAACAGGAGCGGTACGGTGGTCCGACGACCGTGCCGGCTCCACAGACACTGTCGGGTATGTCCGGATCCACGATGGCCGGGTTCTCGCAATCCGTGGCGAGTCAATTGCCTGCTATCGCGGGCAGCGTGGCATCGCCCTTGACCGCCACCGACAACTGAGCGACCCCTCGGGAATGGCCATCGGCAGCCGCACAAACCAGCTTGTGAGCGGCAGCAAGCTTGCACAGGCCGAGACGGCAATCAGCGAGGAACGCTACGCAGCTGCCTTACAATCACTAGATAGCGCCCGTCGCCGGCAGACAGCCATCGATTCCCTCCTCGGGGTCACCGCAATTGGCGGCGTCTACGCCGGCGCGCGCAAATCCAGCAGTCGCTATCGCCACCACCAGTTTGCAGAGCTGGTCGCGGAATTTCGTGATGCATATCCACTCGAAGACGGCGCCTTAGCGGGTGTCTCTCCGCGGGATACACTCTCGCAGGTAGAGGTTGCGCTTGACTCGCATGATTCAGGCATCCTAGGTAGTCGCCTCATCACATTGACGAATGACAATCTCCCCTACGCCGAGTTGGAAACAACAATAGACGCCTACATCGAGATGGCCCCGGCGCTTGAACGCCTCTCACAAACGCTTGAGGACGTGGAGACAGCTGATCCTGTCCGTCAACAGCTCACGACGACCCTACGAGACGCCTTCGATGACCCGGACGAATTGCATGCTGCGGCTGAGACAGCAACGACCATCCTCACGCAATACAATCACTGGCAGGCCGCAACAACCCCCGAATTCACGTTTGCCGGTGAATCAGTCGCGACGGATGGCGTTACGCGTGCGTTCCAGCAGGCAAGCGCCGCCGAGTCAGCTGGTGAGTCGGCAGTAATGGAATACATCGACGCCGCCACGGAGTGTGTCACCACCGCAAACGAGGGTGCAGACGTATTAGCTGGCTATGACTGTTCGGCGGTCCGCAGCGTGATGCAGCGAGCCTTGACGACCGACAAGTCGTCCTATGACGGGGCCGCGACATCACTCTCACAGGCGGCGCGACTCATCAAGACGGTCGCCGAGGCCGAACAGACACGCCAGTCACTCTCGCTTGAGTATGTCGACGCATCGAAGGCCGAGCTGAAAACCCAGCTCCAGACGGCGCTTGCAGACATGCATCTCTCGGCCGCAACGGAGCTTGCTGACTACATCGACCATCTCTCAACCGGCACGTGGCGCCCGGAGCATCTGGCTGCGCTTGACCCAACGGAATTCGAACAGCTCGTCGCCGAGCTCTATACGGCACGTGGCTATTCCACCCAAGTCACCCGCCAGTCTGCTGACCGCGGGATCGATGTCGTCGCCCGCGGTAACGGTGAGATGCTGGCTATCCAGGCCAAGCGGTATACCGGCTCGAACAAGGTTGGCCGGCCCGCCATCCAGAAAACGGTCGGCGCCGCCACCCAAGTTGGCGCGAGTCGGGCCGTCGTCATTACGACATCTGGCTTTACGAAGACGGCCCAAACCGCCGCCGATGACTTTGGCAATGAAGTCGAATTGATTGACGGCGCCACGCTGGTCCGGCTGTTGACGGAGTCGCCGTTGAGCCCGCCTCGCTCCGGGCAGTCGACCAGCAGTCGGTCCACATCACGGTCCGCCACAGGGTCGCAGTCGCGTACCACAACGGGCTCACAGCGTCGCTCGGGCTCGCGGTCCAAGCAACACCACCAACAGCAACAGCAGCAACAGACGCGGTGTGACGCCTGTGGCGAAGTCTTCCGTGGCGAGCTGACGGAAGTCACGCTCCCGGATGGCTCAACCGGGTATTGTTGTCCACGCTGTGAACAGCTGATTGATGAGTCGCTGGGAACGACGCCATCCGACAAGGCGGACGCTGCGGCTGTCCTTGGCGTCTCGGTCGATGCAACACCGGAGGAAATCGAGGAAGCCTATCGCGACCGAATCAAGGAGTGTCATCCGGACACGTCGGATGGCGACCGGGAAACGTTCCTCCGGGTGCAGGATGCGTACGATACGCTGAGCGAATGACGGCTCTATAGTTGCCTAGCTATATGACAGATACAGATGAGTCGAAAGACCCATCTGAGCGTTCCGTAACTACGGAATACATGAGAAACCAAGTAGGAAATTCTCAACCGTCTAGCCGATCGATCCTCAGTCTCGGGCTCGGCTCGGTTATCGTCTCTGGGATACTCGCTTGGTATTTTCCGCTTCCTCCAGAGCGATATGCGTCAATTATTCAGACGATTCTGGGAGTCACCGGCTCAATCATCGCCATCGTCTTCTCGTTACTTTTTGTGACCGTGCAGATGTCTGCGTCTGAATATGCGCTTCGACTGCCACAGTTGATCCGCAAGTCATCAATCCTTCGCGATACGGTTGCAATTCTGGGAGGCGTACTCCTAATCCTTACTGGATGTCTCTATTTCGTCAGCTTTTCTCAACCCAGTATCGCGAGTGTGTGTACGTATTTAGCCGGGTGTCTCCTATTTGTCTCGGGATACACGCTATATCGATTTGTTACCCGAATGATTGAACTCACAACTCCCGAGGGGACGCTGTCATTGCTACGGGATGATTTTAACAAGGAATCATTCGCATCAGATGCCAAGTCCGCAGCAAATGCGCCAACGACGCTGGGCCCCTTCGATCTGTTAACTGCGACGACGTCATCGCTCATTCAAACTGGTGTTCAAACTGGGGACTTACACGGAGCTAAACTCGGCATCAGTACGATTCAGGATCTCATTGAGGAACTTATCCAGGACGAAACGCAGGCGATAGGTGGCACATTGGAGGCCGAGAATGATATCGAACAGATACTGTGTCAGCAATTTCCCTCATATCACGAGATACTTGCTGAAACACAGTATCGGGACAACTGGAACTTGCTCCCAAAGACGTTTCAACAAATTGCAGAAACAAGTGTTGATGCAGAGTATCGGCCCGGTATTGAGTACTCTCTCGAAGGGCTCGCAGATTTGATTGGTCAGCCCCCAACTGAGAGGAACAGGCAGGCAATGTACAAGCCAACTAGCCATGCGTATGATCAAATATTCGAAAACGCGGTTGACAATCAAGAACACGAATTTATCACAGATAGCCTCCAAACGCATGCAGAGAAGGTTGTACCGACAATCAAGGATAGCAAGGGAAGCAACGACCTGCGAATCTATGTCTGGGAAATCTTGGCGGTTGATTTGTTGAAACTGAATGAGCATACATATCAGATCCTCGCGTCAGGTGGGCGGAGTAATGACGTCTGGCCACCTGGCCGAAAGGATCTTAACATGGCGCAAGAAGAGGACGAAGGTTCAAAAGAGACCCCAACAGGAGTTGAGGAATTGTGGGTAATATACGCCAACGTTGCGGCTGTATCTTCAGCCGCTTATCGCCGGGTCAAGGAGGGTACTCTTGATCGAAGGGCAAGCAACCACGTCGGTGACGCTATAAAACAGTATGCGGAGTTTGCTGATGCCGAACAACTTGACGTATTGTGCGATCAGTACGTTGCAACACTCTACTATCTGGATTACATTGACACCGAAATATTCCCGACAGAAGAGCGATGTTTTGCGCAAGATATTCGACAGCTCAGAAAACCACTTAGGTCCCGAGCTCGGCGAAACATCCTTGATGATGGGTCAGCGATTGACCCAACCGAATATATCGATGCCACCCCAGACAGAACACTGAACGGCTCGCCAACAAGACCGACAGGCCCAACCAATCCAATTGTCTCGGAGGATAACCGAACACAGACATTCGAATCGTTCCTCGAAGACTGGTCCGATACCACGTAGGCCGCGCTTCATGGCTCTCTGTTTGACGGCCCATCTACCCTCAGATCCATCAGCAAGTATTCTCCCGGCCACATGCACCTCTCTACAGTGACAAACCCTGTTGTGCAGGAAATTGGGGGGCATCAACCAGCTGGAGAGTGTCGATTACAAATCACACGTTCGTAAATACTCAAACAACCGCAGGTGGGAAGCACTTACTTTAGAAATTCCCGAGAGATTGGTCCCCTCCCAGGATCCGCGTGTAAACCTCATCGCCTGTCGCCTCAGCTAATCCCTCACAAAGCTCTCGGAGATCGTCACTCACTCCCCACTTCTCGAGATAATTGTGCGTAGTTTTCCCCTGTTCGTAACGATAACGAAGGAATTGGGCCTTGTCGAGAGAGGTTAACGCTTCAGCACCGTCGCCATTCACCCGTTCTTGAATATACGCCATCCGCTTGCCATCCTGCCATGTTCCCAGGACAAAATCGCCTCCCTCAATGTGGTAAAGACACATAGACTCCATCTTATCGGGATTTGCTCCATTACCACGGGTCAACTTGTTTAAGTCATTATACGTCGGATCTGAAATTTCAAGAAGATCAAGGAACACGTCGATTTCTCCGATATCGCTCCCCTGCTGGATAATGCCGTAGATTTCTTTGACAACCTCTTTCGCGGACATTGTCTCGCCGGCACGCATGACTTTCCCATGGTGTTTTGAGTACTCGTGGAAACATTCGCCCATCTCAATCACACCGATATCTCCACGTGATATTTCTCGATCCCCTTCCAGCCGATTTCGAGTCTTTTGTGCGGTACGATACACATTCCTCCGTAAGCTGTTCCAAGATGTCGGTGTAGTTTCGCTGACTGGTCTAGCCACGATGATAATATCGAATTCAACTGCTTCGCCGCCGATGAACTTGTGAGCGTCTGCACTAATCGGGTATGTGGCTGTCACCTCGAACCCGACGTCACAGAGTGACTCAAGAAGTTCACCCCAGGACTCAGAATCACTGTGGTGGTAGGTGAACGTGAGGACGCCGTCCTCTTTCAGAGCGTTTCTGATCACGCTAAACGCTTCGTGCAATTCAGATTCAAATTCCTCAGGCCCTTTCTCTAATGCTGGGTTTGCGACGATACTCTCTTTTCGTGGGGTGTGCTCCGGTGTGAAGCAATCATACTCGTCGCCGAGGATCAACCGCAACCAGGCATAGTAATACTCAGAAATTTCGGAGTACAGGACATTATCGTAGTACGGTGGGTCAGTGATGACCGCATCAAACTCGTCTGTGGCTTCTATTGTCCGCATATCACCCTGGTAAACCTCGCTGTTTTCGCCAATTGGCTGCCCAAACGGTGGGGTCTCCTCGGTGTTCCCATCAACAACGTATCGATCTGTGGGCGCCTTCGCGTAGTCCACAGCTTTCAAAATCATAGACCAGGTGCTCTGGAACGTCCCGATTCCATATTTTGTTCCCCAAAGATTTCCCTCAGAGATCTTTGTTGGGGTATCGAAAGCGTTGGTTTTGAACAGATGATTCGTGTGGTTTCTTGCTGCTTGGTAAGGATTTAGTGTCGAATTGAAATTGAGAGACTCCGAGAAGGCCAATAGAAGCAGCTCTTTCGTATTTTGATTTTCAACCTGGTCAATTCGGCGGAGTAGAGTACTTAGACACAATAACTGCCGCTCATTATAAAAGTCAGCCCACGTCTCAAATCCATGGCGTAGGATGTTATGTCCCCCACCAATACTCCCACTAAACTCCGTGCTATCGGTCATTATACCCAGTGGGATATCTGTATCTGGGATATACTCGTTCAATTCATTACTCTGATCCCACTCCTCTTTTGCATCCCTCCAGTTTTCTCTATCTTCAGACTCAACTCGCTTGTACCCTTTTACCGAGCTTCGTGCTCGACCTTCCTCATCACACTCTGAACAGTAGTATTCAACCCCGTATTGGCGGGTCTCATATCCACCTTGCTCTTGAACGGCATCAATAAGCCCGTACTTCTGTCCACAGTCGGGGCAGGTATAATCTCCTCTCGATACGTTCCCTTCTTTTGGCACAAATTCATACGAACAGCTTGAACACGTGCATTCAGACTGCCAGTCATCGACCAGAATTACGCTATCACATGACGGGCAGTAAACATTGTATTTGTCATCATTCTCATACCGACCTTTCGCCACTCGATAATCTCGAAATAGCGGAACGGTGTTTTGACACGAGACGCAATCAAGCTCCCTCACCCAGAAATAATACATCACATCTGCGGTATGCGAACTCTCAATCGGGCAGCTTGTCTTATAATAGCGTTGTAGTTCATCGGCTACATCCGTCTTAATATCTGAGAATACCGATTTAAGTCCGCTTTTTTCAGCCGAAGCAGCGTCAAGTTGCTTTTTTGTGATGAACCAGGCAACTGGACTCAAATCATAGCCAACAGTATCAACCCCGAATCGAGATGCTTCTACGATAGACGTACCTCCCCCGACAAACGGATCAAGAATCTTCTTATCAGGTACACGAACATCCTTCGTGAAGAGGTTCCAGAGTGACTCAGGGTCTTCTCGGTCTACCTCACTAATCAAATCGCGGATTTTTGAGCTGCCATCCGCATAATCAGATAGATTCGTATTCTTTCCGGGTTCGAATACTGTCTCATCTGCTTCTCCAGTCAGTAATGAATAGAGACAAATTGTCCGAAACACCGCCCCCGAGCGCCTTGCCCACCATTTGTGCATTGTATAGACTGGGCGATAGTGCTGACGCGCTCGGCTCTCCTTAGAAGAAATTTCGTTGACCCGTTCAATCGGGAATCCTCGCTCAATCGGTAGTTTTGTCCGGGTCGTAGAGTCGTTCGAAGAATTGGTTTCTTGAGACACAGTGATTGACTTGTTATCTTCTGGGGAATAAATAAGTCCGTCTGTAGAAGCTTTGTATCGGGCTGCTCGTGAAATCTAACGAGTCGGCATGGCCCGTCAGGAGTATGATTCCACTGCATCCACAGAGACAATCTTCCATTTCGTATTCCGTTGATTCTGACTCTCGATTGTTAGGGTGACTTCATCGGCCTGACGAAGCCGGCCCAGTGTCGTATGATCACCGTAGATCGCAAACTCAAGCCCCTTCTTTTCCCCTTCTAACAGCTTGAGCCAGGCGAATTCATCTTCTACAGTAGAAACCGAACATTGACGCTGTATGCGGGGCGTCACAATCTGTACTACCACTGTTTCAGGATTGAACCCCCGTGATCTGTGTTCTATGTAGAATAAGATGGTAGACGATTAACCGCGAACCTCAGCATGGTCGTCCCTCAGATTGGCCGCTATTGTCCACGCCAAACACCGATACGATAATAGCCGTAGAGGCGTTCATATCGCGAATACCGACCCAATACACCACTTGAGATGAGGCCAGCAAGCGGTGCAGGACACAGTGTTATCATGGCTCGCACCTATCCCCGAACATGAGTCTCACGAGCTTCCTGGGTGATGAAAAACGGGCTCGCATCCTCATCGATCAGACGTTTGAGCGGCCATCACTGGAACAAACGCCACCGCGGCGTGCCGAGCCACAGACATCCAACTACGCACTTATCGGGACCGCGTTCGACTACATCCTGCGCTTCTGGCTGGAACGAGAATATCCTGGCACCGAGTCACAACCGTGGGTAGCACACCAGGGGCTCTCACTGGCGGAAACCGTCGACATGGACACGACTGTGCCGGATACCGTCAGCCTTGGCGACCGGATGGAGACGATCGAACAGGCACACCAGGCCTATCTCGACACCGGTGAGCTGACTGATGAGCTGCTGGCTGGCACGCTTGATCTTGCACGCTTCGATTGGATCTATCGGTCCGGGAGCCCCCCAGAGGATCTGGGCAAGGCCGCCGACGGCGATATCACGGATCTTCGCCAGCTGTATGATACCATTCCGGCCGAGGAGTTTCGTGGCGCAGAGCGTGTCCTGTTGAATCCCACGTTTGGCTCGGCATCTCGATTAGTCAATGGCGCCGATGCGGATCTTATTCTGGATGACTCCCTCATCGACATCAAGACGGTCAAAGACTACACGATCAAGCCGGACTACTGGCGCCAGCTTGTCGGCTACGCCGTACTCGCTGATTTGGCCAGCGATGAGCTCGATAGCATGTCGGAATTTTCCACCGTCGGGCTCTATTTCGCACGTCACGGCGTGCTTTGGCAAACCCCTGCCGCAGAGATCTACGGCCACGAGAAATACGACCAATTCAAATCCTGGTTTCAGGAGATGGCCGAGAAGCATTTCTCTCCAAGTGTGTGATATTACTGGGAGCTGCGGAGAGATGATCATCCATTGATAAATCACGCTGAAAAAGTATCTCCTCTCTCACCCACACAAAGCATCTTACCACCATCCGCCATACCCACTTGCATGTATCTCGTCACGTTCCGGCTTGATCCAGGGGAGTACGACGGTGCGTTTCACAAGCTACACGACGAGATACAGGCGACTGCCGAAGAGATGGACGACTATCACGGCAAGCGCGTGTGGCAGGCCCACGACAGTGAGCAAGTGCTTGTCGTCTATCATTGGGCCTCATTAGATGCCCTTGCGACATTCGGCGAGACAGCCAGTCACGAGGAGGCAAAATCCCGGTGGCAAGAATGGTATGATGCGTATGAAGTCACCATCACCGAAGTTATCGACTCGTACGGGCACGGCTTCGGCGACGATGCCGACCCGCCCTCAGTGGCATGAGACCCTACTAAGTAGCGGCCGATTGTCTGGTGGAATAATGCCAGAGGAGGCCAACGGCCAATTACGAGAAGACAAGCCGCTTGAGGCGGTCGACCGGGATCGGTTGGGGTACGCAGGATTTGCGAAGAATCTTGCAGAGACGATTACAGCCCGAACACCCACAAGCGGCTACACCATTGGCGTGTACGGCCCTTGGGGATCTGGAAAGAGTACAATTCTGAATTTTGTTGAGCAGGAATTGAGTGCCACCGACCCCGCGCCAACAGTAGTTCGCTTCAATCCTTGGTGGTTCTCTGGCCGTGGTGATTTAATCGAAAAGTTCCTTGGAGAGGTGGCTGCCCAACTGAAATCTAATGGCGACTATGCAGATATTCGCGAGAGTTTGGCGGATCTTTCCTCGACCCTCGCAGATATCCCGTTTGGTGCAGTCACAGGGATCCCTGCTGACAAGGGATTTGAGGCACTCAGAGGTGCTCTGAATCAAGATCCAACCAGTGTGGACACCCTGAAGCAAGATATCGAGACAGAGTTGGAGGAGATAGACCAGAAAATAGTCGTGATTATCGATGATCTGGACCGGCTCTCCCCCAGCGAGATTACTCAAATGTTTCAACTGGTCCAGAGCATCGCAGACTTTCCGAATGTTGTGTATCTCCTAGCCTTTGAAAAGGGCATTATCGTTGATGCATTGCAACAGGAGGGTAATTTCCGTGATGGGAAGCGGTACCTGGAGAAAATCGTGCAGCTCCCACTCCATATTCCAAAGCACAAATCTGGGGCTCTGGAAGCAATCTTTATCGATCAGATCGAGACGATTCGCGGAACACGCCCCCCGATGACCGAGAGATGGGAACGGCTTCTCAATCAGGGAATCTTGCCGTTATTGGAGACTCCACGAGAAGTAGTCCGGCTTGTAAATGCAATTGAGGTGGTGTATGCCTCTATCGGTGAGGATACAAATTTCACTGATTTGGCTGGATTAGAGACTCTCCGTGTCTTCCATGAGGACGTATATAATGCAATCAAACTGTCACCAGGACAGTTTGTTGGCAGTCCTGGTGAGCCACATAATGTAAATAAAGAATCATATAGCTATTTACTCGATCCATTGGAGAATCCAACTCCGGTGAACCAGATTCTGTCGACGCTATTTCCCTTGGCAGAGGACATTTTACATGTACACCCAGAGCCACCAGATTGGGCCCAGATGCGTGCAGACAAGCGGATTTGTCATGAAGCGTGGCTTCCGACCTACTTCCGACTCAGTGTTCCGGATGGGGCAGTTTCGAGTACTGAGATGAATATAATCCTCCAAAATGTGGACGATAATGAGTACCTCCGGACCGTCTTCATACGCGGGACCAAGGACTCACAAGAGGAGAGTGCGGCGAATCCACAGCTGATCATAGAGAGATTGTGCGGGGAAATTGACAAAATCTCTCCCGATGCATACTCATCAATACTGGAAGCGGTGTTTGCTGAGGCAGAGCGGATTGCTCGCACAAGTGATCGGTCGGTTCGGAAGAACTACCAAAATATGGAAACCCTCATTGATGAAATTTGCGGGGGCTCACCAACTTATCCCGAGATTTTAGCCAACTGCATCAAATCAGGGAGTTCACCACACTTAGCCGTCTACGCATTGAACACATACCTTCGTCCAGAGGGTGAAGAAATTCCCGCCGAAGTAGTCGACATGCAAGTCAATATCGGGTCGTTAAAACAGGCCACTGTGATGGCGATTAAGGACACAGTAGATAATGATGAGCTAACCCTAACGCCCCGACTCAACGAAATTCTGGACGCCTGGGCGACTTGGGGTACATCAAGCGAGCCAAAAGCTTGGGTTGAGGCGGCAATCGGGAGCAAGTTCACGCTCCTGGAATTTATTGATAGAATGAGTGAGGTGGATATCACCGATGGATCAGAGACAGTTTACCTCGATCCCGAGGAGGTTTACAGATGGATAGATCGAGAGCGGATTGATAACAAGCTTAGTCGAGATCCTGGTGCAGTGACTGACAAGGAATCCTCTATTCTCGAACGGTATGAACGAGCCACAGATATGTTGGACGCCGGGCTCGATCCAGCTGACCCAGCGAATTGGCGGGCCAGTAGTTAGACCAGACATCATTAAGCTTCAATCGGGCCGTCAACTCTCCCCCAGCTCGACACGCTCCTGGCTGTGATACCGGAGATACGCCGCGCCCAGCTCATGCTCATCAACGACAGTGAGCGTCGCGTTCGTCTCGGCATCGGCGTACGCATGCGTTATCTCGAGCGACTCAGGATCGACCGCGACTAACCCATGATCAAGATCAGCGTGGTGATTCGGACAGACAACGAGCATGTTGGCCGTCACATCTGGGCCATCATGTGGCGCACCGAGCGGCTGGAGATGATGTACATGCGAGAAGCCCGTTGTCTGGTCGTACTGGCGCCGATCACCACAGAGCTGACACCGGTTAGCATACAGCGATTTGAGCGTATCAACGAGCGACTGGTCTCGCTGCACACGTGTCACTGCGCGTGTTCGTCGTGTCGGTGATGTGTCCCCACCACTGCGCACGCCGTCGGGTGCGGAGTCGTCAGCGTCCGGTGGCTCCCCCATCTCAGCACGCTGCTCGCTGGCCAGCTGGGCGCCCGTTAGCGTCAACGTATTCACGCCATCATCGCGGGCGACGAAGCCAAGCGCTTGCAACCATTCGCGGTGGCGGGCAGCTGGGCCAGCCGTCTCCATCTGGGCCTCATCAAACGCATCAACCAAGATGTCGCGAAGGTCATCGTCAGTGAGCTCGCCACGCTCGCTGAACGCCGCGAGGAGTGTCTCGAAGCCCTTCACATTGGCAGTAAGCGTCTCATAAAATATCCGGGGGTCACGGTCCGTGAGCCACCGAGCCCCGGCGTCACCAATCGTAACTGTGTCGTCGTCACTCTCGATCAGCTCAAGGGCCGCAATGAAGCCGAGATGCTTCCCCACAGCATCGCGACTCCGGGCACGTGTCTCAGCGAGAATCCAGTCATGAACGGCCTCCTCTGTGGGCTCCGTCTCGTCGATCCAATTGAGGAGGGTCGCGAGAATATCCAGCCGGCCATCAACCCCACCGTAGAATCGATCCGTCGTCATCCGGCGGTCATCCGTCATATCTGTCTCATAGGCTCGTTGGGTATCAGTCTGCGGTCGCAAGTTACGGGATACTAAACCTCCGTTCACAGATGCGCGAACAGTTGCGGTCTATCCGGCTATAGATCAAGTCTCCACCGGCGATAGCCAGAGTACCCGAACACGAGTGGGTGAATAAGCGACTGCGTCAGATCTTGTCCAGCAAGTTTGTCTTCTTTTCCTCAAATTCCTCATCTGAGAGGACGCCAGCGTCGTGGAGCTCTTTGATGTTTTTCAATTGTTCCGTCGGATCTGGGGATGACCCTGCTGCCGATTGGTTTTCATCTCTCACCTCACTTTTTCGCTGGCGAATGAAATCTTTTGCTGCTTTCGTGTTTTCCGCATCCCGTGTGTTGATTTCGTATGTTCGACCATGGGATTGAATCTTGAGATACTTTGTTGCTAATCCCTTGTTGAAGTCAACACCGCCCATATCCTCGTAGGCGAGACTCTTCGTGTCATCTCCCATCAACTTTTGAGGAACAACCGTCAGCACCCGCCGATCAGTCACCGCACTCCGAACAGTACCCGTTAACGACCCCTTTCGATCATCACTGTTTCCTCCTTCAATTGAGATACTGGCTCCCCTCAGTATGTAGTGGACTTGCTCGTCAGGGTCCAGATATTCCTCAATAGCTGCAAGATCCTCTGCACGAATGTCACCCGTTGCATTAGCGATTTGCTCTGCGTAGTCGTCGGCTGAATTCGATGCAGCTTCGTCATTGGGTTCCGCTTCACTAGACACATCTGGAGCCTCATCTGGAGACCCTGCTGCAATCTCAATCCCATCTTCCGGAGTCGCACGGGTCGATTCAAATAGATACGCAGACACTGCTTCGATATCGTCGTCATCGTAGATATTTGCAATTGGGAATGTGATTTGAGAGTCGGCTATCCCAATCGATATCTCGTGTGCACCGACGCCTCCAAGTTCATACTCAACCCCGTCAATGTCGTCAAGCGAAACGTCCAGTGTCTGGTCTCCGTTTTGATTGGCTGTAACCGTCAGCCAACGATCGTCAGTAATCAGATACATCGTCATGCCAGTTCCCGATTTCTCCGGCATCGTAAGGGAGCTTGATCCACTTACGCTCGGGCCCTTGTTTCTCGCGGCTAAAATGAAGTGTGGCTGTTCTCCCTCGTTCAGATACTCCACCAGTGGATCGTCATGGAGATATCTCGACATTCGCCCGGGCTTCAGTTTCGTGAGTCGCTCCTCGGTAACAGAGTCGTGGGCGGCATTCGTGATAAGCTCCTCAACAGAGTCATCGACATCGTCATCCTCCCCACTGCTAAAGATCCCCATACTGTACCGTCGAAGTATCGATATTAATCACTGTTGGTTAGTCACATGGACGACAGACAGATCTGAATTTGTGGCTGGATGGACCACAGCGTGGACAAATACTCATGCAATCAACGTTGAGACGACGTCATCTAACGCCGTATCCATTGCCTCACAGTAGGCCGCAAACGACTCCGGCCGCTCACCCGCCACCGGCAGCTCAGCAACGTAGAGCTCACGATCATGTGCCGTCGCTGCCGTACCACGAATTCCCGCCGCCTCGCCCGGATACACTAACACACCCGGCGTATCCGTGTGTTGCTGATACGCCAGCATCTGGTAGATGTCGTCGGTACTCGGTGCCCAGTCACCACCCCCATCCAACAGCTTCCATTTCGCATCAAGCACGAGCTGGGGCGTGCCGGCATCGTCGACAATCACTGCATCGGGCTCCGGCCGCACCGAGAAGTCACCGGTCAGGAAATCAGGGAACCCAGCTGCATACCCTGTCTGAACCATGTACTCGCCGGCTGCCGCGGTCACCGCCCGCTCGACCGCCGCCTCAAACTGATCGTACATCCGAAGCAATAGCGTGTAGCCACGCCCCTCGCCCGGCGCCAGATCTTCAACGAATACATTTGCGAGGACAAGCCGCGTGAGCCGCAGGATATCGTCGTAATGGTCCGTGAGCCGCGTCAGCTTGATCCCATCGAGCTCGTGGGATGCAACCTCACGCAGTGTCACATCGCGTCTGAGCGCCTGCACATGGCCGCGGAGTCGTTGCTGCAAGTCAGGCGACTCTGCCCCGCGCAAGAGCGTCTGTGCAGCCGCCAACACTGCCTGATTAAGTGGCGTATCACGCGTCAGCGTCTCATAGTCGCATTCGAACGTAGGGGCGGCCGGTCCCTGTTGCTGGAGCTGTCGTTGCAATGCAAGCTGGCCGCGTAGATGCCGTTCGGTTCCCTGGCGACGCTGATACTCACTGGCGAGCCCCTGGCGACGCACCCGCGTCAGCTCCTCGGCAAACAACATTCCAAGCAGATCGACGAACGTTGTGCCGGCCGCAATGTCCGCCGCTTCATCCACCGTCGACATCGTGGATGTCGTACTGTATGAGAGCAACTGCAGCAAGGCGGTCCCTGTCACCTTCGGCTGAATATGAATCGGCGGGCCATCGGGAAGTGCAATCACCCCCGCGTGCCCGGTCGTCGAGAGCTGATACTCTCCCGTCGCCAGCTCAGTCAGCTCGATTCGGTTGTCGTCGGCTAAGTCACGCAACAGCTCCAGATCAGCCGTTGAGGGAGTGAGGACAGCCGAGTCATGTGTCTCCGCAAGCCGCAGCCATCGGCCATCAACAGCCGCCGGGACGAACGGCGACGCGGTGCTATTCGCCATCAACAAGCGCCCGGAGACTGGCGCGTAAGGCAGCCGCCTCGGTTTGTGACTCACCCGGGGCACCAAACACATCGCGAATGTGTTCGCGGTCTAGATCAAACAGTGGGAGCGCCGCCGCTGGGGTGAAGAGCGTCCCGATCAGCTCATCAAACGCCCCAAAGAAGTACTCCTCGAGGAGTGGCAACAGCTCATATTTCCAGGCGCGAATGAAGTCAGCCTCTGTCGTACAGTCAAACAGATACGAGTGGCCCAGCTGCTTGCCACGGCCCAGATCCTGCCGGGCACGAATCCGCGCGTTCAGCTCGGCCACCGCACGGATCGAGAGTGCCGCTAACCCACGTTCGGTGTCCTCTCCAAGGGCTTCCGTCACCGCTTGCTCGGTCGCAAAGCCATGCTCCTCACGCAAGGCATCATACGACGGCGGGAAGTGCAGAAAGCCAAAGCGACGCCGAATCGCTGCATCAATGAGCGCAATCGACCGGTCGGCGGTGTTCATCGTCCCGATGATGTACACGTTCGACGGAATCGAAAACGGTGTATCCGAGTGGGCCAGCTGCACCGACTGTTCGTTACGGGCGCCGGCGCGCTTGTCTGCCTCCAATAGCGTCACTGTCTCACCCAGGATGCTGGCGAGATTGCCGCGGTTGATTTCGTCGATGATGAAGACATAGCGTGGCTCACTATCCATGTCTGCGGCCGTCGTTCCCTCCTGGCCATCCCACGCCAGCGTTCCCTCGCAAAATCGCTTGAACACGCCATCATCAAGCTCGTAATGGATATCGCCATCCCGGCTCCTCGCCGTCACCCCCTCGATGAAGTCCTCATAACTAAACGAGGGATGGAACGTGGTGAGCTGGACTTGCTCGTTCGTCTGTCGCGTCCCTGGCTGTTCGTTGAGCCACCACTCAGCGAATTCAGTCGCATGGAACGTTTTGCCCGTGCCTGGTGGGCCATGCAGAATGACTTGGCCCGTTGATTCCAGTTGATCTGCCAACCGCCGATAGCGGTCCGGAACATCACGGTCGGTCACCGCATCGACAAACTCGGGAATCGAGCCGAATTTCTCCGTGAGTAACGCCATTGCATCATCATTTGGGGTGGTGAATCCCTGTTGGGCGTAGTTCGGTGCGTAATCGAGGATGGCATTCATCTCCTTGCGATCTAACGCTAACGGCCGCACATCGCCAAGATAGAAGATCTGTGTGAAGGTATCGCCACTCGCGTCAACATTCTCCTCCCAGATTTCGTTCCCGAGCGTGGTGTTTTGCTCCTGGGCAATCACGGTGCCCGCGTACTGGAACGCGCCGGACCGATAGAGGAGTAACACGTCGCCGTTTGCGACGGTTGGTCCACCATCTCCATCGCTGGTATTCCCCCACACTGGCACCGCATCCGTCTCCCCGTCAACGGGCAACTCGATAGCAGAGTGTGCCTCGATCGTCTCGCGGGGGACAGGATCACCAACGGTTCGCTCGAGATTGTCGCTTTGCGACCCCGCCGCAACAAGCCAGAGGGTCGGATTATCGGCGGTTGGTGGGTCCTCTGGAGGGTCAGAGATTTCATCGGGATCATACCGATCCCGGTAGCGGTATCGCATGAGAGCGTACTCCAGCTCCCACAGCGTCGGATCCGTGTCTCGATGTGAGGCGATCGTATCCCGACAGCTCCGAATCGTGAGCCAAAACGATCGATATCGGTCGGGATATCCTCCAGTCTCTGCCCACAAATTCAGCTCCGACAAGGCATCCCGCTCCGTCTTGTAGTAGGCTGGCACCGTATTCGGGGCTTGCACATGCCACAGCCAGGAGAGAAACATCGGCACATATCCGGCGCTTGGCCGCTTATTGGCGTCGTCAAACGTATCGCGGAACAGCTCCAGATGCTCACAAAGCCGCTCGATTTGCTCGCTTGCGACAGTTGGGGTCGCGGGCGGCTCAACGACATCGCGTAACATCGATGTCGTCTGGTCGACGGTCCCTGTCGTCTCCGCGGCATTCACCAGCTGGTTGAAAAACATCTGCGAGCCACCCGAAAAGCCCCAATAGTCGATGCGGCGTGACTCAGTATCGATTTTTCCACGAAACCCATCCATCGAGAGGGAGCCGTTGCGGAATCGCTCTAAGAGCTCTGTGATGGCATTTAGTCGCTTCTCGCGTGCGGATTTGGGTGCCTTGAAATCGCGCTTGTTTCCATCGCCATCAATATATTCGGACTCCTCAGCAAATGCATCCCAGGCGTCGAGAAGGTGTTCTTGCTGCTCCGCGTTCATGATGACTATCCTTCATCGCAGGGTTCCATAGTAGTTCCCCAGCTGCCGGCCCGCCAATGGCAGGCCGGCACCGACATCTGGCAGACTTGCTCGCCGGTCAGAATACAATCCCACGGGTCTTTGGCTGCCCGGCAAGTGGCCAGAGCCATGGCCGACTACAAGACTCTCAGTATCGATCCCGCGATCTATCACCGGCTTGCCGACCAGAAACGCGCCAGCGAGAGTTGGAACGAGCTGTTTGGACGACTCCTGGGGGCGACGGAGGAAGGCCAAGTCCATCTTGACCGCTCAACGTTGGCTGATTTTGACGACGACGAGGAGGGACTTGAGACAGACGCCTCCGAGGGTGGAACGGTAGAAGTGCGTGTTCAGGATAGCGATGGCACCGTCGTTGGCAGTACGACAGTACACACCCTCGCGCCGAACGAGCCGGTGACCGTCGAGGTTGTAGCTCCTGAGGAATAGGCAGTCACGGATCCAAGCCGTTAGAATTCAAGTGAATAGCTCTCTGCGTCTGGTGCAGTGGACAGTGTTATCGAGGCCGTCTCCGCAACAGCATCAGAGCCCAACGGATTCGCGAGCGTCACAATTTCATATTCACTTGCAGCATCGTTCCGCGTCAGCGTGAGATAGATGAAGTAGCTGTCACCGTGGTCGCGAGCGGCGCTATACTGATTGCCTTCTAACGTAATACTCGCTGCGTCACTGGTTCGCCCTTTCACCTCGATATATCGGTCAATGAGGGTGGCGTCCGGCTCTGCAGCCGATAGAAACTCTGTTCGGCGGTCCGCAGTCTCGAAGCTGATAATATCACACCGGTAGGTATCGGTCCCTTGGATGTCGCCGACACGGATTGGATAGCGTCCTTGTGCTTTCTCAAACTGCATGCATACCTCCTCTGCCCGGTCTCCACCAACTGGCTGTGACGGGCTACCACCGCCACCCCCACCGCCCCCACCACCACCGCCTGGGTGCCGCCGTTCTTCGATAGTCGACTGACTCGACGGCTCTCTCGCCGCCGGTTCAACCGTCATATCCTCAGCTGATGGAATGTCTGCAACGATATTCCGCACGGGCCCATCATTGGAGGAAGACGCTGGTGTCGCATCTTCATCAGCGTCGGCTGCATCCTGCGTCTCTGAATCGGATGATGCCGTGGGTGTATCGTCTGTTTCAGTGGTGGCGTCGTCTGTCGGTGAGGAGTCGGTGGCCGCGTCAGTGGATGTGTCCTGGGCCTCCGCTTGCTCCGCCTCCGAGGAGGGACTCGATTGTGGCTGCGTACTCTCAGATTGGGATCCTCCCGGTGTGGATGACGGCGAAATACTCGGTGTCGGATACTCTACCTCCGACTCAAGGATCTGACGCGCTTCCGCGAGCGTCGATTCATCGCCATCCAAGGCAACAGTGAATGCCGAGGCTGGATCCCTGGCTGATGCGAGAATATACACTTTCTCAACTAGATCGACATCCAGGATGGCGGAGAAAATCTCGCCAACAATTCGCTTTAGCTTGTCATTCTGTAGTGGATGTTGCGTCGACGGAGATGTGTCGGGAACAATATACGCCGTCTCATCGTGAATCAGGAATTCGCCAGACGCTAACGCAACATGAATTTCTTCGCCGTCAACCGTCGCTGTCGTCGTACAGTCGGTACAAAGCACGACGGAGAGGTTGTCAATCTGTCGTCTCGCGGTTGCTTGCCGTGTTGTATCGGTCCGAAGCGCAAAGACAAACGGCTTGAGCTGGTCGATCTGGCGGGTTAGCTGCGTCGCGGCCGCATGTTCAGTGTACGTGGGATCTGCCATTGCGAGATCCTCAGCAGCCAGTGTCTGTACACCGAGCCGTGCAGTGACTCGCGACCCCGCTTCACTTGACTTGACATCGACCATCGGATATCGCGCACGCACCGCCTCTGGGAGCGTCTGACTCTGTGGGAATCGGAGTTCATCAACGGGGTAGTAGCCAGCTGAGCCGTCAAGGGTGCCGTGTAATTGGCCATGTTCGAGAAACTCCTCGTATGCTTTGCCAGCTGGCTCACCATCTTTCGAGAGCAATTTCGAATAGAGTTTGCGCGCAATCTCCCCGTCAGGATCTGTCTCCGGGAGCTCAGCGACTAGCTCATAGAACGTCTCCCAGTCGACCGCCTCAAGCGTCTCAGCGACGCCACACTGGGCAAGCGCCTCATGAATCTCTGGCTCGCTATACGCTGCCAGTAGTGGTGCGTCCGTATCGATTGCTGGCGTACCAATCGCAGGCGCCAGTTTGTCAAATTGCCGTTCAAACACACACTGCCGCGGAGACAACTGGGCCTGGGATTGGTGCACGCTGAGCCAGTCTGTTGACTCAAGCTGCCAGATCACGTACGACGGGACCGACTCACTCGACAGCTTCCGGTACTTGTACTGTCCGCCTTGTTTCAGTTTGTAGGTGGCCGTTGAATCACCGTTGCGACGCCATTGGCTAATCTTCGGTCGCAAGGTGACGACCATCGCAACAATCGCTTCGGAGGATGCATGCGCTAAGACTGCATCCAGCCGGTCAATTGTCTGGACCTTGGCAAACTGATTGTGGTGACTAATTTCTTCCAGCTCCTCCCGTGTTTGATACGTATTATCACCAAACGAGACTGGGTAGGTCAATTCGCTGTGGACATACTGAGCGTACGTATCTGGAAGCTCCGCATGTTTCGTGGATGTAATGCGTGGCGTACTGGCGACACCCAACCACTCAAGAAACTCTTGCGTCGCTTGTGGAGACGCGTCCTCCGGGACAGAAATCTGTTCGGCGTCGGTGACGAAGGTCTCCGGCGAAAACGACGCGTAAAGCTCCTCAAGTAACGCACCGTCTGGATATGAGCGACCGAGATACAGCTCTGTTGCCGGTGTTGATTCCCCCGTTCGAGTCGGCAAGGGAATCTTTGTCGAGTCGGGTGGGGTATTCGATGAGCTCGCAACAGTATACAGACGCCACAGCGCCTCCTGAAGCTGAGTGTGCCACAGCTCTGTGTCTGTTGAGGCATCCTCAAGCTGTCTGGTCCCCTCTCCCACCGTCTTCTCAAAGATTGATTCAAAACTGTATTCGCGAATGTGGTATGGCTTCAATCGGTCTCGAAGGTCCGGATTCGATTGAACGCCGAATTGGGTTTTCAGCTCAGCAATGAAGTCATCGGAGAGGAAAACCATCGGCACCCACTCCGGGGGCGTCAATTCGGTATCCTGAGGTTGGAGAAAGGCTCGCGTTTCCGGCGAGATCAAATTGCCATTGCTATCGACGAGGAGCGTCGGACGGGCGTCCTCTGTAATCAGCTCATTGGAGAGTAATTTGTCCAAAATCGCAGCTCGCTGTGGGAGTGACAGCGAGTTACTGATTTGGTCAAATTTGGTCTTGATTGCCGTGTCTGCGAGGCGTGGCACACCCATCTCAGCAATCGCAGTTTGGATACGCGCCGAGTCTGCATAGCGGCAGACGTCGCTGAACGCCTCATATTCCACTAAGCCCGTGAAGTCAGCCGGCAATCGAGAAACCGCATCTGGGCGAGCGAGCCCGCCGCCATAGACCGGAAGCACCGGCTGTGTTGCCATCTGCTCATACACTGTCTCCAGAAACGTGGCCCCGCCTCGCGTCGTTCCTAACTCGTTGAGTGACTCGCCCACCGCTGCGTCGGCCGCCACAATGTCGACGCCACGCCATTCATTCGCTGGATCACTCAGCCGGGTCGCAGTCGCAACGAGCTGTGCCGCAAGCTTCTGGGCAATATACCAGTTGACGTCAGAATCGACCAGTCGATTCCGATCATCTGTTACCTCGAAGGTGGCGTGGCCAAGTAACGGAAATGGAAATGCCACCTTCGTTGGGAAATAGACACACAGCTCTCGCGACAAATATGACTCATCAATACCCGCTTCCGGGACAGCAATCGCGGTTTCATACTCGTCAGACGGCAGCTGAGAGGTATCATACTCTTCAGGGAGCGTGCCGGTTCGTCGGTCAAGCGTCCATTTGGTCGTTGTCTCTTCGGTCGTGATTTCTACCCGCTCGCCATGCTCTCTCGTGAATGTCCACTCGACGCATCGCTCGGGACTCTCGATTGTCAACCCGGTAAGAGCAGTGAGGAACAGCAGCATCTCGGGGTTGAGATCGGCAATTTCTCGCTGCGCTTCAGTGACGGCAGCGTCATCCTGGAGCGGGAGCCCGACGACCGTGTCATAGCCTTCCTTTCGAAGTTCCGTCGCACGATCATACACCGTCTCTAACTGCGTCCCTGCCACATTTGCCTCCGTAAGGTGTTTTGGAACACTCAACAGTGGGATGGGCACATCATTTCCATTTGCTTCCATCTGACTCGCCACATCGTCTACCTCCTGCTTCTGGTCGCGGAGCTCGGTCAGAAAGTCGCCTGCAATGTGTTCAGAAAAGCCGAGTGAGAGTGAGCCACTGAGAATCGCAATGTCACTGGTCCAATTCAAAAGCGCACGGAAGCCGAGCCCCTTCGCTCCGATCGTCTCATCATCAAATTCCTTCGGGCTTAGATCCGCCAGCATGAGCGATTCCACGCCATCTGTGTGAAATGGCTCTCCCGTATTCGCGATATAGAGATGCGATTCCGTTTGTTCAATGTACAGCTCGCCGACATCGCTTTCTCCAGCTGGGGCTTGGGCGGCCGCATCGTTGGCATTCTGAATAAGCTCAAGCAAGACACGACGGGAGTACCCCTGTTTCGATGATTGCTCGCGGTTCGAATCAGCGCGAAGTCGAGGAGCTCGGTTGCTGTAATCATCTCGAACCTCCGCCCGCTTGTCACCAATCCATTGTTCCCACTCGTCCGCAGAAAGAGACTCAGCCATTCGTATGCCTCGTTCGAGGCACCGTGGGTATGAAACGATGGTGGCAGTGTGTCATTCTGGCGGCCCACAGCCGGATGACCGGCTTGCGGTCCTCACCGGTCCGGTACTTCGAGTAACGGCGCAATCACTGCCCGTGGCTCCCAGTCACCACTGAACGTGTAACAGGCCCCATCGGCGGCCGTCAACACAATCGTCGCCCGGACATCCCGACTCGGATCAAGCGCCTGTAGCCCAACCGCATAGGCGGCCATCTGCGGTTCGTGGTGGGTCGCTCGCCCCTGGACAAACTC